>NZ_JAGMUE010000199.1:0-1755 GCF_019049165.1 Streptomyces sp. AC627_RSS907 | reverse complement strand
CAAAAAGGGGCGGTGAAGAAACGTGCCTGGATCGTGTTCCTCGACGAATCAGGCGTATCGCTGCTGCCCGAGGTGCGCCGCACCTACGCACCCCGCGGCCGCACCCCTACTCTGCGGCACCGGCTGAACTGGAAACGAGCCGGGATGGCCGCCGCGCTGGGCTACCACGCCGCCGACCCCGCACGCGGCCCGCGGCTGTGCTTCCACCTCAAGCCGGGCAGCTACGACACCACTTCCCTGATCGAGGTGCTGGAACAGATCAAGACCTTCTACGCCGGTGAGCCGGTGGTGCTGGTATCGGACGGACTGTCCGCCCACTGGAGCCGGGGCATGCGGGCCTGGGTGGCCGAGCAGGACTGGCTGACGCTTGAGCGGCTGCCGGCCTACGCACCCGAACTCAACCCGGTCGAACTGCTGTGGTCGGCCATCAAGACCCGCGAGCTGGCCAACCTCGCCGGCGACCACCTCGCCGATGTCGCTGACGCAGCCGAACGCGGCATCCACCGAGTCTGCTCCAGCGAGCAACTCCCGTGGTCCTTCCTCACCCACACCGGCCTGACCATTCATCCCCAAACACCACAGAACTAACGAAAACCTCAGTAAGAGGACATCTCATTTGGCCTTAGCGGTGGCCTGAGAGCGTGCTGTTGATTGAGCGTCTGGTCCCGGACGGGTTGTGGGAGCTGTTCCAGCGGGTGGTGCCGGAGGCACCGTCGCGTCTGCAGGGTGGTGGCCGGCGCCGGTACGGCGACCGCGAGGTGCTGGCCGCGATCATCTTCGTGGCGACGACGGGGTGCACGTGGGCGCAGGTCCCGCCGGTGTTCGGGCCGTCCGGTGCGACGGCCCATCGCCGGTTCACGGAGTGGTCGAAGGCTCGGGTCTGGGCGAAGCTGCACCGGCTGGTGCTGGACGGGCTCGGCTCGCGGGGTGAGCTGGACTGGTCGCGGTGCGCGATCGACTCGGTTAACGTGCGGGCTCTGAAAGGGGGGACTTGACGGGTCCGAATCCTGTGGATCGGGGCAAGAAAGGATCGAAGATCCACTTGATCACCGAGCGGACCGGACTGCCCCTGTCCGTGGGGATCTCCGGTGCCAACCTCCACGACAGCCAGGCCCTGGAGCCGCTCGTGCGCGGCATCCCTCCGATCCGCTCCCGCCGCGGCCCACGCAGGCGCAAGCCCGCCAAGCTCCAGGCGACAAGGGATACGACTACGCCCATCTGCGGAAATGGCTCCGCGAGCGCGGTATCCGGCACCGCATCGCCCGCAAGGGCATCGAGTCCTCCAAGCGGCTGGGCCGTCACCGTTGGGTGATCGAGCGGACCATGGCCTGGCTCGCTGGCTGCCGTCGTCTGCACCGACGCTACGAACGCAAGGCCGAACACTTCCTCGCCTTCGCCAGCATCGCCTGCACCCTCATCTGCTACCGCCGGCTCACCAAATGAGATGACCTCTACTGAGGTTTTCGTTAGTTCTGTGGTGTTTGGGGATGAATGGTCAGGCCGGTGTGGGTGAGGAAGGACCACGGGAGTTGCTCGCTGGAGCAGACTCGGTGGATGCCGCGTTCGGCTGCGTCAGCGACATCGGCGAGGTGGTCGCCGGCGAGGTTGGCCAGCTCGCGGGTCTTGATGGCCGACCACAGCAGTTCGACCGGGTTGAGTTCGGGTGCGTAGGCCGGCAGCCGCTCAAGCGTCAGCCAGTCCTGCTCGGCCACCCAGGCCCGCATGCCCCGGCTCCAGTGGGCGGACAGTCCGTCC
>NZ_JAGMUE010000198.1:0-565 GCF_019049165.1 Streptomyces sp. AC627_RSS907 | reverse complement strand
AAACCCTCTGCTTCGACCTGGCCCTGGACTACCGCACCGCGACCCGTGTCGCGCTGGCCGCGTCCGAGACCGCCCGGCCCGGCTCGGTCAAGGCCGCCGTGGGCCTCTTCCAGGCCCTGGGCAAGAACGTCAGCGTCATCGACGACATACCGGGCCTGATCGTGGCCCGCACGGTGGCGATGCTCGTGGACTTCGCGGCCGACGCGCTGGGCCGGTGCGTCGCCGAGGCGCACGACATCGACACGGCCATGCGAAAGGGGGTGAACTACCCGCGCGGCCCGCTGGAGTGGGGCGGCGAACTGGGCCCCGAGTGGGTGCGGCGGGTGCTGGAGAACCTGCACGCCGCCTACCCCACCGGGCGCTACGCTCCCTCGCCGCTCCTGGTCCGCCGTGCGGCGGCGCGCCGGGACCTGCTCTAATCGTGGCCATGGCCAAGCGCGACACCTACACGCCCGAATCGCTGCTCGCGGTCGCCGTCGAGGTGTTCAACGAGCGCGGCTACGACGGCACCTCGATGGAGCACCTCTCGCAGGCGGCGGGCATCTCCAAGTCCTCGATCTACCAC
>NZ_JAGMUE010000197.1:0-694 GCF_019049165.1 Streptomyces sp. AC627_RSS907 | reverse complement strand
GCCATCGACGCCTCCGCAGCCCCGGAGGCCCCGCGCACCATCGTGATTCTCGGCTCAACGGGTTCGATCGGCACCCAGGCCATCGACGTGGTGCTGCGCAATCCCGACCGGTTCCAGGTCACGGGGCTGTCCGCTGCCGGTGGGCGGGTGGAGTTGCTCGCGGAGCAGGCGCACCAGTTGCGGGTCCGTACGGTCGCCGTCGCGCGGCAGGACGTCGTGCCCGCGCTCCGTGAGGCGCTGCGGGCGCGGTACGGAGCCGAGCCGCTGCCCGAGATCCTCGCGGGACCCGAGGCGGCCACCGAGCTCGCGGGCAGCGAGTGCCACTCCGTACTCAACGGCATCACCGGTTCGATCGGGCTCGCCCCGACGCTGGCCGCCCTGGAGGCCGGCAGCGTGCTCATCCTCGCGAACAAGGAGTCCTTGATCGTCGGAGGACCGTTGGTCAAGGCCGTGGCCAAGCCGGGCCAGATCGTCCCGGTCGACTCGGAGCACTCGGCGCTCTTCCAGGCACTGATGGGCGGCACCCCGGCCGAGGTGCGCAAACTGGTCGTCACGGCCAGCGGCGGCCCCTTCCGCGGGCGCAGCCGGGAGGAACTGACCGCCGTCACGCCCCGCCAGGCGCTCGCCCACCCCACCTGGGACATGGGCCCGGTCGTCACCATCAACTCGGCGACCCTGGTCAACAAGGGCCTTG
>NZ_JAGMUE010000196.1:0-372 GCF_019049165.1 Streptomyces sp. AC627_RSS907 | reverse complement strand
TAACTTCGGGAGAAGGGGGGCCACACCTGGTGATGATCTTTACGGTCTGAGCTGGGGGTGGCCGCAGAGACCAGCGAGAAGCGACTGTTTACTAAAAACACAGGTCCGTGCGAAGCCGTAAGGCGATGTATACGGACTGACGCCTGCCCGGTGCTGGAACGTTAAGGGGACCGGTTAGCTTGGATTCGTCCAGGCGAAGCTGAGAACTTAAGCGCCAGTAAACGGCGGTGGTAACTATAACCATCCTAAGGTAGCGAAATTCCTTGTCGGGTAAGTTCCGACCTGCACGAATGGCGTAACGACTTCTCGACTGTCTCAACCATAGGCCCGGTGAAATTGCACTACGAGTAAAGATGCTCGTTTCGCGCAGCA
>NZ_JAGMUE010000195.1:0-571 GCF_019049165.1 Streptomyces sp. AC627_RSS907 | reverse complement strand
GCCCGGAGCCGATCTTGAGGTAGCCGGCCGGGACATTCTCGATGACGATGGTCCGCTTCTCCTCGGCGGCCGTCCCGACCAGCCCGTCACCCGGCTCGAAGGTGGTGGGCATGTCGTGCTTCGAGTAGCCGTAACCGCCGATCATGCGCAGCTCGTACGCCCCGCTCCCCGAACCGTCGCCGGCCTCCTGGGTGGCGTCCATGGCGTCGCCGGTGGGCGTGGCCAGGAAGAACGCGCCGTGCTGCGCGGTGACCACCGGCGTCAGCTCGCTCATGATCAGCCGCGCCACGTCCTCCATGTCGCGCCGGCCCTGCATGAGCCCGGAGATGCGGGCCAGGTTGCCCTTGAGCCAGTCCTGCTCCTTGTTGGCCAGCGTGGTCTCACGCAGGTTGGCGATCATCGTGTTGATGTTCTCCTGGAGCGCCAGGATCTCGCCCGCCGCGTCCGCCTCGATCTTGAGGCTGAGGTCGCCGCGGGTCACCGCGGTGGCCACTTCGGCGATGGCGCGCACGTGCCGGGTGAGGTTGCCGGCCATCTCGTTCACCGACACGGTCAGGTCCTGCCAGGTGCC
>NZ_JAGMUE010000194.1:0-8943 GCF_019049165.1 Streptomyces sp. AC627_RSS907 | reverse complement strand
GACCGGGAGGCGCCGGCCGCGCCGCGGGACGCACCGCGGGACGCACCGCGGGTCGCACCGCAGGAGCCCGCCACCGGTGACGCCGTACGCCGGCGGCTCGCCCTCGCGCAGGCCGCGCTGCTGTCCGCGCTGGTCGCCGGCGCTCCCGTGCCCGAGGGGTTCGACCGGGTCCGGCTGGGGGTGCAGGCGCGGGCGCTCGCCGGGAAGCGGGCGGACGTGGTCGCGAAGGTCGCGCCCGAACTGCCGGTGATCCTCGGCGCGGAGTACCGGCCCGCCTTCCTCGCCTACGCCCAGGGACATCCGATGACCGGCGGCTACCGGCGCGACGCGCTGAACTTCGCCGGGCGGCTGTTGCGGGACGGCGTGCCGCAGGACACCGGCGCGCGGCGGGAGTTGCGGGAGTGGTGGCTGGAGCGGCAGGGGCCGACACCGCGATCGGCACGGCCCGGGGCGCGGCTGGCCCGGGCGGCCCGACGGGTGCTGCTGCGCCGCTGAGCGCGTGGCGAGCGGGACCGGACGGAACGTCACACACCTACAACGGTGTGTCCCGGCATGTGAAAAGGGCATGGCGCCGGCGAAAGCCTTTGGCATAGAAGTACGGCATGTTCTGGGTCCTTCTCCTCCTGCCGGCCTGGGCCGTCGCCGGCCTGTCGTGCCTGCGGCTGTGCCTGGCCGCCGTGCGCGCGGCGGCCGTCGACACGACCCCCGCCGACCGCGGGCACGCCCTGACCCTGTACGAGGCGGCGTTCCTGTCCGGCGGGCCCCGGCGGGTCGCCGACCTCACGCTGGTCTCCATGGCCCGCCAGCGCCGGCTGCTGCTCGCGCACACCGGCTGGGCGACCGTGGTCGACCCGTGCGGGCGGGACGACATGGAGCGGTCGGTCATAGGGGCGATAGGGCCCACGGGGCAGTCCCGGATAGCGCCGGTGCGGGCCACCGCAGCCACCGCCGACGCGGTACGGGGCCTCGCCGACCGGCTGGTCGGCGAGGGGCTCGCCGTGCCGGACGACGCCCGCGGCATGGCGGCCGGGATCCGGCGGGTGCGGCTCGCCGCGGTGGTCGTGTGCGCGCTCGGCGTGGCCGCTCTGGCGGTGCCCCTTCCCGCGGACGAGCCGCGCCCGCTGATCGCCCTGTGGTTCGCGCTGCCGCTCGCGCTGACCCTGGGCTGCCTCGCCATCACGCGGATGGAGGTCCACCCGTACGCGCGCTGGGCCTCCCCGGCCGGGCAGCGGCTGATCAGTGCCCTCGTCCGGCAGGCCGGCGACACGGCGGACGACCGCACGTACCTCACCTCGGTCGCCGTACGCGGCGTCCACGCGGTCGGCGAACCCGGTCTGCGCGCGGCCTTCGCCCACCGCGAGGAGTACGCGGAGGGGCACGGCGAGCACCGGGCCTGACCCGCCGGCCCCCGACGTGCCAGGGGCCACGCGGCCGCACTCGGCGCGCACGGGATCGGCGGCGGCCCCGACGCCTGCGCCGACGGCCACCCGGAGGCGTACCTGCTGGACGGCCGCCTCCCGGCGCGGGACGCGTCGTGCGCCCCGCGCCCGAAGCCGGAACCGAGGCCCGCGGCCGAGGCGAAGGCCTCGCCGCGGGTCCCGCCGCGGGCCTGATCAGGCGAGGCCGGCCACCAGCTCGCCGATGTCCTTGCGGCGCCCCGTGAAGAACGGGACCTCCTCGCGCACGTGCATGCGGGCCTCGGAGCCGCGCAGGTGGCGCATGAGGTCGACGATGCGGTACAGCTCGTCGGCCTCGAAGGCGAGGATCCACTCGTAGTCGCCGAGCGAGAAGGAGGCGACCGTGTTGGCGCGGACGTCCGGGTAGCCGCGGGCCATCTTGCCGTGGTCGGCGAGCATGCGGCGGCGGTCCTCGTCGGGCAGCAGGTACCAGTCGTAGGAGCGCACGAACGGGTAGACGCTGACGTAGTTCCGCGGCGTCTCGTCGGCCAGGAAGGCCGGGATGTGCGAGCGGTTGAACTCCGCCGGACGGTGCAGCGCCATGTTCGACCAGACCGGCTCCAGCGCGCGGCCCAGCCTGGTGCGGCGGAAGAGGTTGTACGCCTCCTGGAGCTGGTCGGCGGTCTCCGCGTGCCACCAGATCATGAGGTCGGCGTCGGCGCGCAGGCCGGACACGTCGTAGGTGCCGCGGATCGTCACGTCCTTGGCGGCGAGCTGGTCGAACAGCTCCTGGACCTCGTCGGCGTAGCCCGCACGCGCGGCGTCGTCGGGGAGCACGTCCTTGAGCTTGAAGACGGACCAGAGGGTGTAGCGGATGACCTCGTTGAGGTCCTTGGCCAGCTTGCCCTTGTTGGGGATGCGCTCGGCGGCGGGGGTGGAGGCGTCGTCACTCATATCCCTATTCTCCCGCTCCGCCGTGCAGGCTCTGCACCGGGTGGGCGGTGAGCTCCTCCGCACCGCGCAGGTCACCGTGGAGCTGGTCCACGGCCGCGTACGCGCTCGCGATGCTCGCCGGGACGCCGACGCCGTCGTAGGCCGCGCCGCACACGGCGAGACCCGGGAGCTTCGCGACGTGTTCGCGGACACGGGCCACGCGCGCGTGGTGGCCGACGGGGTACTGGGGCAGGCCGTCCTGCCAGCGGGTGACGCGGGTGGCGACGGGCTCGGCGGCCAGACCGGTGGCCTCCTTCAGGTCATGCCGGGAGACGGTGACGAGGCCTTCGTCGTCGCGGCCGAGGATCTCCGTCTCGCCGTACCGTCCCACGGAGGCGCGCAGGACGACGAGGTCCGGGTCCTCGCCGTCGATCCAGCCCCACTTGCGGGAGGCGAAGGTGGACGCCTTGATGGTGTGCCCGTCGACCGGTGGCACGAGGAAGCCGCTGCCCTCGGGGAGCACGGCGGCGTCGGAGCGTCGGTAGGCGAGGGTGATCAGGGCCATGGAGGCGTACTCGACGGCGGCCAGCTCGGCCGCCGCGGCGGGTGCCTCGGCGCGCAGCAGCTCGGCGGCGGGGCGGGCGGGGACGGCGACGACGACCGCGTCGGCGTGCAGCACCCGGTCGCCGGTGGTGATCCGCCAGCCGTCCCGGGCGGTGCGGCGCAGCTCCGTGACGGGCGCCTGGGTGACGACCTCGCCACCCCGGGCACGCACCGACTCCGCGACCGCGAGCGGAAGGGTGCCGATGCCGCCCTCGATGCCCATGAACACCGGGCCGCCGGCCGGGGAGGTGGCCGTCCGGCCCTGGATCGCGCGCACCGCCTCGGTGAGGGAGGAGTGGGTGCGGGCGGCCTCGAAGAGCTGGGGCACGGCCGAGCGCAGCGAGATGCGGTACGCGTCGCCCGCGTAGACGCCGCCCAGCAGCGGTTCGACGAGACGGTCGACGACCTCGCGGCCGACGCGCTCGGCGACGTACTCCCCCACCGCCACGTCGTCGCCGACCTCGGTGCGGGGCAGCTCGGCGTCGCGCTCGATGCGGGCGAGCCCGTCCGCGGACAGGACGCCGGTCAGGGCGGCGGCGGTGCCGGGGACACCCATGACGTGGCCCTTGGGCATCGGCCGCAGGACGCCGCGGGTCCACAGGGAGGCCGTCGCGGTGGACGGTGGCTGGAGACGGTCGGCGAGGCCCACCTCGCGGGCCAGACCGACGGCCTCGGGGCGGCGGGCCAGCAGCGACTCGGCGCCGAGGTCGACGCGTACTCCGGCGATCTCGCCGGGCAGCAGTTTGCCGCCGACACGGTCCGACGCCTCCAGCACGGTCACCCGCGCGCCGCGCTCCAGCAGCCGGTGGGCGGCGGCCAGTCCGGCGATCCCGGCTCCGATGACGACGGCATGTCCCGTGTCCGCGGGAAACTCGCCCGCGGGGGTGTCACTTGCGTACATGCCCCCAGCGTCTCAGACCTCCGCGACGCCGCCATGGGGCCGGGTGGCCCCGCGTCCGGCCCCTGGGTCCCGCGGGACCCGCCGGCCCGCCGGATCCGCGAGTCCGGACCGTGACCTCTTCGGAACCGTTCCGCGTCAACGTTCCGGCCCCTGCCCGCGTCGAAGGAGCGTCCGTGGTCACGACTTCCGGGGGTACCCACCATGCACGCACGGCGACCGGCACCACGATCGGCACGACGTTGCGCACCGCCCGCCCGCGCGTGGGCGGGCCTGCTGCTGGCCGGGGCCCTCGCCCTCACCGGCTGCAGCGCGTCGGGTGACGACTCCGGCGGCGGCAAGGAGGCCGCGTCCCGGGCGGACTCGCGGGCCGAGGGCCGGGCCGACGACCGGGCCGGTGCCGCGGGCGGCGAGGCCGACGGCGGCGAGGCGACCGCGCCGCCGAAGCTCGCCCCGGCCCACATCATCCGCACCGTCTCGCTGTCCGTTCAGGTCAAGGACGCTCCGAAGGCCCTGGACGCGGCCCGCACCGCGACCGAGAACGCCGGCGGCTACGTCGGCGACGAGAACACCACCCGGGACGAGGAGGGCCACGAGCGGACCGAGGTCGTCCTGCGCGTGCCCGTGGAGCGCTACGAGGAGGTGCTCGACGAACTGGAGGGCGCCGGGAAGCTCCTGGAACGCAGTGCGAAGGCCGAGGACGTCACCGAGCAGGTCGTGGACGTGGAGAGCCGGGTCAGGTCGCAGCGCGCCAGCGTGGCCCGGGTCCGCGAGCTGATGGACCGGGCGACGAGGCTGAGCGACGTGGTGACGCTGGAGGGCGAACTGAGCACCCGCCAGGCCGAGCTGGAGGCGCTGCTCGCCCGGCAGGCGGCCCTGAAGGACCGCACGAGCCTGGCCACCATCACCCTCTCCCTGTCCGAGACGCCGGTGGAGCGGGTGGAGGAGGAGGGCGACGACGACCCCGGGTTCACGGACGCGCTGGCGGGGGGGGTGGGACGCCTTCGTGACGATGCTGCGCTGGGTGGCGGTGACGGTCGGCGCGGTGCTGCCGTTCGCCGTGGTGGCGGCGCTGCTGGCACTGCTGTGGCTGCGGGTCGTGCGGCACCGGCTGCCGCGCCGTCCGGCAGCGGCGCCCGGGGTGCCCGCGGCGCCGCCGACGGCCCCCGCCGCCGCGTCGGCTCCGCTGCCGACGGCCCGGCCGGCGCCCGGGACCGCACGGCCGGAGGAGCCCGGCGAGCGGGACTGAGCACGGGACCGAGCACGGGTCCGACGGTGCCGGGCGGGACCGGAACGCCCCGCCCCCCGTAGCGTGTTCGCATGAGCATGAGCATCAGCGCCGCGAGCGGGAAGAGGGACGCCAAGGGTGCGAAGGAGCGGCTGGTCGTGATCGGCGGTGACGCCGCGGGGATGTCCGCGGCGTCACAGGCACGCCGGCTGCGGGGTCCGGACGAGCTGGAGATCGTGGCGTTCGAACGCGGCCACTTCAGCTCGTACTCGGCCTGCGGCATCCCCTACTGGGTCGGCGGTGACGTGCCCGACCGGGACCGGCTGATCGCCCGTACGCCCGAGGAGCACCGCTCGCGTGGCATCGACCTGCGGATGCGCACCGAGGTCACGGAGATCGACGTCGCCGGCGGGCGGGTACGCGCGCGTGATCTCGACGCGGGGACGGAGTCCTGGACGTCGTACGACAAGCTCGTGATCGCCACCGGCGCCCGCCCGTTCCGTCCACGGCTGCCGGGCGTCGACGCGCCCGGCGTGCACGGGGTGCAGACGCTGGACGACGGCCAGGCGCTGATCGACACGCTGGCACGCACGCGTGGCCGTCGCGCGGTGGTCGTCGGGGCCGGGTACATCGGCGTGGAGATGGCCGAGGCGCTCATCAACCGCGGCTACGAGGTGACCGTCGTCAACCGCGGCCGGGAGCCGATGTCCACGCTCGATCCGGACATGGGCCGCATGGTGCACGAGGCCATGGAGGGCCTCGGCATCACCATGGTGAACGGCGCCGAGGTGACCGAGGTCCTGACGGGGGACGACGGCCGGGCCCGGGCGGTGGCCACCGACGACGCCGAGTACCCGGCGGACGTGGTGGTGCTCGGCGTCGGCGTACGCCCCGAGACGGCGCTCGCCGAGGCGGCCGGCCTGCCGCTCGGCGCACACGGCGGGCTGCTGACCGACCGGGCCATGCGGGTGCGCGGGCACGAGAACATCTGGGCCGGCGGCGACTGCGTGGAGGTGCTCGACCTGGTGTGGGGGCAGGAGCGGTACGTCCCGCTCGGCACGCACGCCAACAAGCACGGGCAGGTCATCGGCACCAACGTGGGCGGCGGCTACGCCGTCTTCCCGGGCGTGGTCGGCACGGCGGTCAGCAAGGTCTGCGACCTGGAGATCGCGCGGACCGGACTGCGCGAGAAGGACGCGCTGCGGGCGGGGCTGCGGTTCGTGACGGCCACCATCGAGTCCACCAGCCGCGCCGGTTACTACCCGAACGCCTCCCCGATGACGGTCAAGATGCTCGCCGAGCAGCGCACCGGACGACTGCTCGGCGTCCAGATCGTCGGCCGGGAGGGCGCGGGCAAGCGCGTCGACGTCGCCGCGGTCGCGCTCACGGCGGGCATGACGGTGGAGCAGATGACCGCCCTGGACCTCGGCTACGCGCCGCCCTTCTCACCGGTGTGGGACCCCGTGCTGGTGGCCGCCCGCAAGGCGGCACGGGCCGTGGAGCAGCGGCGCCCCTGACCGCGTCGGGAGCTACGGCGGTCCCGTCGCCCCGGCCTCTGGCCTGCCGCGCCTGTGCACGACGCTCGCGCCCGTCCGGCCGGGCCGCGGGAGCGGGGACGACGCCGGACCGGGGCGGTCACGGACGCCGGGCCGGTCACCGACGCCGGGGCCGGCCACCGCGGGCGGCTGCCCGGCCCCGGCGCGAAGCATGGAGCGCGGCCGGCCGCTCACCGCCTCGTCCGGCGTCACGGGCCGTCACGTCCTGCACGCCCGGCCTCCTGACCGGGCCGGGCGACCTCTCCCGGGGCAGGCGCGGCACAGAGGGCGGCCTCGTCCTCGCCGCCGGGCAGGCGTGCGTCGCCGGAGCCGTGGTGACCCGTTCGTACCGGTTCACCGTCCGCCGGGCGACTCACGAGCCGTCACCCGGCGGGGTGACGAGCCCTCAGCGCGCGGTCCGCGTGTGGACGTAGTCCACGAGGCGGGTCAGCGCGTCCGGGTCGGTGGTGGGCAGGACGCCGTGGCCGAGGTTGAAGACATGGCCCTCCAGGTCCGCCGCCGCGTCCAGGATCTCGCGGGTCTTCGTCTCGACCGCCTGCGGGGTGGAGAAGAGGACGGCGGGGTCCAGGTTGCCCTGGAGCGCCTTGCCGGGACCGACCCGACGGGCGGCCTCGTCCAGCGGGACGCGCCAGTCGACGCCGACGACGTCCGCGCCGGCCTCGCCCATGAGGCCGAGCAGCTCACCGGTTCCCACACCGAAGTGGATGCGCGGCACGCCGTACCCGGCGACGGCGTCGAAGACCTTGCGGGAGGCGGGCTGCACGAAGCGGCGGTAGTCGGCGGGGGCGAGGGCGCCGACCCAGGAGTCGAAGAGCTGGACCGCGCTCGCGCCCGCCTCGATCTGCACCTTGAGGAAGGCGGCCGTGATGCCGGCGAGCCGGTCCAGGAGGTCGGCCCACAGCTGCGGGTCGCCGTACATGAGCGCCTTGGTGTTCTCGTGGTTGCGGGACGGGCCGCCCTCCACGAGGTAGCTCGCGAGGGTGAACGGCGCGCCCGCGAAGCCGATCAGCGGGGTGGCGCCGAGCTCCCGGGTGAGCAGGCCGAAGGCCTCCGTGACGTAGGAGACGTCCTCGGGGGTCAGGTCGCGCAGCCGGGCGAGGTCCGCCCGGGTGCGGACCGGGTTCTCGACGACCGGGCCGACGCCCGGCTTGATGTCGAGGTCGACGCCGATGGCCTTGAGCGGGACCACGATGTCGCTGAAGAAGATCGCCGCGTCCACGCCGTGCCGGCGCACCGGCTGGAGGGTGATCTCGGTGACCAGTTCCGGCCGCATGCAGGACTCGAGCATCGGGATGCCCTCGCGCACCTTGCGATACTCCGGCAGTGAGCGGCCGGCCTGGCGCATGAACCACACGGGGGTGTGCGGCACCGGCTCACGCCTGCACGCCTTGAGGAACGCGGAGTCGTACGTGGCGGTCTGCTGCTTGCCCGCGGGGCTCTGGTTGGCACTCACGTCGGCAAGTCTCGCACGGGCCTCGGGAAGAACCCGACCACGGGGGCGACCGCGCGCGAGCGGCGTGCGGTCGCCCGCACGGAACCGCGTGATCCGGCCATCGCGTCCGCACGCGGGTGTCCCTCCCTGCGCCGGGGCGCCGTTCCGCCTAATCTTCCCCGCATGGCTGCGGCTCAGGGACGACTGTCGGACGGCACGGGCGGAATGGACGAACAGAAGGGTGCCGAGGAGGAGGACCGGCATGCGGGAAGTACGGCACCGCCGGCCTTCACGGCCGCCGTCGAGGCGCTCAGGGCCGCGCGGCTGCGGCCACAGGTCGAGGTGGAGACGACGCGCGCGCCGCAACGGCTCGCCCCGTACGCGTACGCGCTGGAGGCCGCGGTCGTCGACGGCGACGACGACCTGGCGGACGGGCGGCTGGTCCTGCTGCACGACCCGGCCGGGCACGACGCCTGGCGGGGCACCTTCCGGCTGGTGACACTGGTGCGGGCCGAGCTGGAGCCCGAGATGGCCGCGGACCCGCTGCTGCCGGAGGTGTGCTGGTCCTGGCTCACCGGCGCGCTCCAGGCGCGCGGGCTGACCTACGGCGAGCCCAGCGGCACCGTGACGCGGGCGAGCTCCCACTACTTCGGGGGGCTTTCGGCGCGCCCGTCCGCCTCGCAGATCGAGATCCGGGCGTCCTGGACGCCGCGCGAGGGCCTGGGCGGCGCGCCGGACACCGCCGCCCACCTCGCCTCGTGGTGCGATCTGCTGGCGCAGGTCGCGGGCCTGCCGCCGGCCGCGCCGGGCGACGCGTCGATCGTCACGCTGCCGCAGCGGCGCGGCCCGCAGTCACGCTAGGCCCGGCCGCCTCCCCCCCTTCCCCTCCCTTCCCC
>NZ_JAGMUE010000193.1:0-826 GCF_019049165.1 Streptomyces sp. AC627_RSS907 | reverse complement strand
CCATCATGGCGTACCCGCCACGTCGCGACACGGGGAGGAAGACCACCTTCGTGCCGCCGGGGCGGGCGAGCGGGGTCAGGGTGTGCCGGGATATTCCGGCTCGGGCGGTCGCGTCGGGACTCTCGGTAGCGCACGCGACCTGCCGCGCGCCGAGCCAGCCCAGCTTCCACTTGTGCCAGCCGAGTATGTCGTTGTTGGCCCCCCAGTCCTCCGACATCAGGTCCCAGTGCCCGGCCCGGCCCGCGCCCGACGCGGTGTAGAGGTCGGGCAGGCCGAAGGAGTGGTTGTTCTCGTGCGGCAGCACTCGGTAACCGGTCTCGCGCAGGGTGCCGGTGCCGTCGTCCTGGCGGCTGTAGACGAACGAGACATTGGACAGGCGCACGCCGTCGGCGCGCGGCGCGCGCTCGTTGTCCGCGAACGTCACCGAGAGCACCGTGTGCGTCGCCGGCGGCCCCGCGTTCGGCGTGACCAGGACGTTGACCAGGTCGTACCGCCCGAAGTCCACGCGCTTGTCGGCCGCGGCCACGATGTCCTTGAGCAGCCGCTGATAGCCGGGCTCGTACGGGCTGCCGCGGTCGATGCCGTACGCGGTGAAGGGGCGCGGCATCCGGAGCCAGTGGCGGATCGGCGTGGCGGGCCGGTAGTCGAGCCGCCCGTACGAACCGCGGGTGAACCAGCGGGAGGTCTGCGGGAAGAACTCTACGAACCGCTGTCGCGCCGTGCCCTCGCCGGGCGTGTCCGGGAAGTCGATCATGAGGGTCAGCGCGTGCACCGTGCCGGTGCTGCGCGCGTAGCCGTCCTTGGTCGGTATGCCTTCGGACAGGTG
>NZ_JAGMUE010000192.1:0-562 GCF_019049165.1 Streptomyces sp. AC627_RSS907 | reverse complement strand
GTCCTGGACGGCTCGCACCCGACGGTCGCCGCGGTCCTCTCCACCGTTCTCGGCACCGCCGCGTTGGTCGGCGGAATCTGGTGCCTGAGCTCCGTCTGACCGGCTGACCGACCCGGTGGAGCGCCGGCCCGTGCGGCACGCGGCCCGGTTGTCGGGTTACCGTGACAGCGCCTAGGCGGTGCGCAGCAGGAGGAGTGGTTAGGCGACCATCGGCTTACCCTTCGAGTGGCGTTGCGGGCTTTTTCCGTTTGACACCGAGGCGGGAGGTACCGTCACACTCCGCAGCGTCACCGTATTGCCACCGCGAGCACCGTACGCGTGGTGGCCCAGCCACTGAGCGTCGACCGGAGAGAAGAGCGAAGTTGTCCCCGACCAGCGAGACCGCGAAGGGCGGCCGACGACTCGTGATCGTCGAGTCGCCTGCCAAAGCGAAGACGATCAAGGGCTACCTCGGCCCTGGATACGTGGTCGAGGCGAGCGTCGGGCACATTCGCGACCTGCCGAACGGCGCTGCCGAGGTCCCCGCTAAGTACAAGGGCGAGCCGTGGGCGCGCCTCGGGGT
>NZ_JAGMUE010000191.1:2436-4972 GCF_019049165.1 Streptomyces sp. AC627_RSS907 | reverse complement strand
CCTTCCACCCCCGCCGCCCGCCCCAGCCTCGCCGCCAGGTCCCGTACGCACTCCACCAGCTCCGCCGGCTCCCGCACCCGGAACTCCACCCCCAGCATCGCGAGCCGCACCGCCATCCACTCCACCGAGTCCGACACGGTCGCCCGCAGGACGCACGCCGAACCACCGGCCACCGCCTCCGGCGCTCCCATCCACTGCGGCACCCGGGCCGCGACGACCTCGGCCGGCGCGTCGAACTCGACCACGATCCCGTAGGAGTCGCCCCGCCGCTGCATCGACCGCCGCAGGTACTCCGCGGCGCTCCCGGTCGGCAACTCCCGCGGAGCGAACCGCGCCCCGGTCGCGAACGGCTCGCTCACCCGGTCCACCCGGAAGGTCCGCCAGTCGTCGCGGTCGAGGTCGTAGGCGACCAGGTACCAGCGGCGCCCCGTCGACACCAGCCGGTACGGTTCCGTCACGCGCCGCGTCTCGGTGCCGTCGCCCGCGCGGTAGGCGAACCGCAGCCGCTCCCGTCCGGCCACCGTCGAGGCCATGACGGTCAGCGTCTCGGGGGCGATGGTCGGTCCGTCCCCGCTGGTCAGCGGTGTCGTGGCGGTCTGGAGCGTGGTCACCCGGTGCCGCAGCCGCGCCGGCAGCACCTGCTCCAGCTTGGCCAGTGCCCGTACCGACGCCTCGTCCACGCCCTCGACGGCGTGCCCGGCCCCGGCGCGCAGCCCGACCGCGATGGCCACCGCCTCCTCGTCGTCGAGCACGAGCGGCGGCATCGCCTTGCCTGCCACCAGTCGGTAACCGCCGTCGGCGCCCATGGACGCCTGCACGGGGTAGCCCAGCTCGCGCAGCCGGTCGATGTCCCGCCGGACCGTGCGCCGGGAGACCCCGAGCCGGTCGGCGAGCTCGCCGCCGGGCCATTCGCGGGGCGTCTGGAGGAGGGAGAGGAGCGTCAGGAGCCGAGCCGGAGTGTCCGTCGTCATGCGTCCGAGGATGCCGCAGATCTAGGACGTGATCTGACCTACTGGGCCCTTAGCTTCCTCTCATGACCTTCACGCACACCTCGGACCCCTCACCAGCCCGGTCCGACGCGGGCGACCGCCGTCGGTGGTTCGCCCTCGCGATCGTGATGACCGCGGCGTTCATGGACCTGGTCGACGTCACCATCGTCAACATCGCCATCCCCTCGATCCGGCAGGACGAGGGCGCCTCCTTCAGCCAGATCCAGTGGATCACCGCCGGTTACGCCCTCGCCTTCGCCGCCGGCCTGATCACCGGCGGACGGCTCGGTGACATCCACGGCCGCAAGCGGGTCTTCCTCGCCGGCATCGGCGGCTTCACCGTCGCCTCCGCGCTCTGCGGCCTCGCCGTGAACCCGGAGATGCTGGTCGCCTCCCGCATCCTCCAGGGGGCCATGGCGGCGCTGATGGTGCCGCAGGTGCTGTCGATCGTGCACGCCACCTTCCCGGCGCACGAACGCGGCAAGGTGTTCGGGCTGTTCGGTGCGATCGTCGGACTGGGGGCCGTCTCCGGACCGCTGCTGGGTGCCCTGCTCACCGAGTGGAACCTCTTCGGGCTCGAGTGGCGGCCCATCTTCCTCATCAACCTGCCGGTCGGCATCGTCGGCCTGGTCCTCGGCAGCCGCTTCATCACCGAGTCCAGGGCCCCGCGCGCCCTCAAGCTGGACCTGGTGGGTGTCGCACTTGTCACCCTCGGCCTGCTGATGCTGGTCTACCCGCTCACCCGGGGCCGTGAGCTGGGCTGGCCCCTGTGGGGGTACGTCTCGATGGCCGGGGCGTTCGTCGTGCTCGCGGTGCTGGTGGCGTACGAGCGCCGCAAGAGCGCGCGGGACGGTTCGCCGCTGGTCGAGCTGTCGCTGTTCAAGGTGAAGAGCTTCGCCGCGGGCATCGTCGTGCAGACCGTCTTCGGGGTCGCGCTCGGCATCTTCTTCCTGGTGTGGACGCTGTACATGCAGGAGGGGCTGGGCTGGAGCCCGCTGCGGGCCGGTCTGACCGGCGTACCGTTCTCGCTCGCCGTCTCCACGGCGGCCGGCGTGTCGGTGCAGAAACTGGTCCCGCGCTTCGGGCGCAAGGTGCTCCAGGCGGGCGCGCTGGTGATGGCGGCCGGAGTGCTGCTCTACATCTGGGAGTCCGAGCGGTACGGGCTCGGCATCACCTCCTGGCAGATGGCGCTCCCGCTGCTCGTCATGGGTGTCGGCATGGGCCTGATCGTCGCCCCGCTGACGGACGCGGTGCTGTCCCAGGTGCCGCGCGAGCACGCCGGAGCGGCGTCCGGGCTCATCAACACGGTGCAGCAGATGGGCAACGCGCTGGGGCTGGGGCTGGTGTCGGTGGTCTTCTTCGGGACGATGAGCGACCGTCTGACCCCCGCCCGCATCGGCCCGGCGTACGCGGACGCCTTCCAGAACGCGCTGGGCTGGGTGGCCGCCGTGATGGCCGTGATCTTCCTGCTGATGTTCGCGCTGCCCAAGCGGCCGGCCCAGCACGTGGAGGGGGCCCAGGAGGAGGACCGGGCGACGGAGAAGGAG
>NZ_JAGMUE010000191.1:0-2392 GCF_019049165.1 Streptomyces sp. AC627_RSS907 | reverse complement strand
GGTCTGGAGGACCCGCGCCGGTCCGGGCAGACCATCGCCACGTGAGGCGGAGCGGGGCGGGCGAGGCGGGCGGGCGGGGCGGGTCCGGTACTTCAGTGCCGGGGCCGCCCCGCCTCTGCGCGTACGCATCCATGCTCCCGGCCGTGCCCGGTCATGCCCGTTTGAGTCCGGTCACTTCTGCTTACCGGTTTACATTCCGGAAAACCGGGCGTAGCCTCCGGCTGAAACCACAGGTTCGGGCACGAGGCGGAGGTGAACGGTCATGTACGCACCGGAGCGGCAGCAGGAGATCCTCCGGCTCGCCCGGGACGGCGGCCGGGTGGACGTGGTGTCGCTGGCCGAGGAGTTCCAGGTGACGGCGGAGACCATCCGCCGTGACCTCAAGGCCCTCGACCGCGCCGGTCTGCTCCGCCGGGTGCACGGTGGCGCGATCCCGGCCGGGCGGCTCGACTTCGAACCGGACCTCGCCGAGCGCGAGTCCACGGCGGCCGACGAGAAGGACCGGATCGCCAAGGCGGCACTGGCGGAACTGCCGGCCGAGGGCACGCTGATCCTCGACGCCGGCTCGACGGTGGCCCGCGTGGCCGCCGCCCTCCCGCCGGAGGCGTCCCTCACCGTCGTCACCCACAGCCTGCCCATCGCGGCCCGCCTCGCCGACCACCCCGGCATCCAGCTCCACCTGGTCGGCGGGCGCGTGCGGCACCGTACGCGCGCCGCGGTGGACGCCTGGGCTCTGCGCGCCTACGACGAGATCCGCGCCGACCTGGTCCTGGTGGCCGCCAACGGCTTCTCCGCCGAGCACGGCCTGACCACCCCGGACCTCGCCGAGGCCGCCGTCAAGCGGGCCGCCGTCGCCGCCGCCCGCCGGGTGGTGCTGCTCGCCGACTCCTCCAAGCACGGCCAGGAGCACTTCGCTCGCTTCGGCGCCCTGGGCGACGTGGACCTGCTGATCACCGACAGCGGGCTGAGCCCCGACGACGCCGACGCCATCGAGCGCGACGGCACGGAAGTGGTACGCGCATGATCCTCACCGTCACCCCCAACCCGTCGCTGGACCGCACCTACGAGGTGCCGCGCCTCGTCCGCGGCGAGGTCGTCCGCGCCGACGGCGAGCGCGTCGATCCGGGCGGCAAGGGGGTCAACGTCTCGCGCGCGGTGGCAGCGGCCGGGCAGCGTACGGTCGCGGTCCTGCCGCTCGGTGGCGCACCGGGCGCGCTCGTCGCCGAACTGCTGGACGCGCAGGGCATCAAGGTCGCCTCGGTGCCGATCGCGGGGGCCACCCGCTCCAACATCGCGCTCGCCGAGGCGGACGGTGTCCTCACCAAGATCAACGCACCTGGTCCCGAGCTGTCGGCGGCGGAGCGGGAGCTGCTCCTGGACACCGTGCGGCGGCAGTCGCGCGGCGCGGACTGGATCGCCTGCTGCGGCAGCCTGCCCCGCGGACTCGCGCCCTCCTGGTACGCCGACCTGGTCGCCCGGGCGCACGCGGCCGGCGTCCGCATCGCCCTGGACACCTCCGGGCCCGCCCTGCTCCGGGCGCTGCGCGAGGCACCGGACGTGGTCAAGCCGAACGCGGAGGAGCTCGCCGAGGCCGTCGGCCGCCCCCTGGCCACCGTCGGTGACGCCGTGAAGGCCGCCGAGGAACTGCGCGAGCTGGGCGCCCGGTCCGTGCTCGCCAGCCTGGGCGCCGACGGCCAGCTGCTCGTGGACGACGCGGGCACCTGGTACGGCAGCGCCCGCGTGGACGCCGTACGCAGCAACGTCGGCGCCGGCGACTCCTCTCTCGCCGGGTTCCTCGTCGCCGGGGGAGCGGGTCCCGGGGCCCTCGCCTCCGCGCTCGCGCACGGTGCCGCCGCCGTCCAGCTGCCAGGCAGCGTGATGCCGACGCCGGCCGACCTGGAACCGGCGGCGGTGACGGTCACGGCGGAGGTGCCGGTGGACCGGGCGCTGACGGAGCCGACGACGTGACGCCGGGCCGTGTCGTCGGGCCCGGCTCCGGCCTTGTCCTCGGGCCTGGTACCGGCCTTGTCCTCGGACTTCGTTCCGGCCTCGTCCTCGGGCTTCGTTCCGGCTGCGTCCGTCGGTCCAGCTCCGGCCGTGCCGGCGGTTCCAAGGCCGGGGCGGTCCCCGGCTCCGCCCCCGGCCGCGGTGCGCTCGTCACCGACCGCGCCCGCTGTGCCTCCGCCCCCACCGCAGCAGCACCGGCTCCGGCCGCGCCGCCCCCGGCCTCCCTACCGCACCACCGCAGTACCAGCACCCCCGTCCCCTCCGTCCCCCACGTCCCCCACGTCCCCGCCCCCGCCTGTCACGCCCGTTCCGGGCGATACGCGAGCTAAGGAGCTCCGCGATGAGCGACATGATCACCGCGGACCTCGTCGACCTCGACCTGTCC
>NZ_JAGMUE010000001.1:0-37178 GCF_019049165.1 Streptomyces sp. AC627_RSS907 | reverse complement strand
CGCCCCCCCTGCCCGGTTCCGAACCCCGTCCCTCCTGCCCCGGCCCGCACCCCCACCGTGCGAAGCTGCCCGCATGCTCGTCCTGCGCTCCGCCGCCCTGTTCGTCGTCGCCGCCCTCTTCGAGATCGGCGGCGCCTGGCTGGTCTGGCAGGGCGTTCGCGAACAGCGCGGCTGGCTGTGGGCCACCGGCGGCGTCCTCGCCCTCGGCGCCTACGGCTTCGTCGCCACCTTCCAGCCCGACGCCCACTTCGGCCGCATCCTCGCCGCGTACGGCGGGATCTTCGTGGCCGGCTCGATCCTGTGGGGCGTGGTCGCCGACGGCTACCGCCCGGACCGCTGGGACATCACCGGTGCCCTGGTCTGCCTGGCCGGGATGGCCGTGATCATGTGGGCGCCGCGCAACGGCGGCTGACTACCCTGGGCGGCGACCGTCCGCACCGCCCTCAGCACGCATCAGGAGCAGCCCATGGCCACCGCAGCCGCCCCGTCCGCCGCCTCCAGGATCGCCGTCGTCACCGGTGCGAGCAGCGGCATCGGCGCCGCCACGGCCCGGCAGCTCGCCGCCGCGGGATACCGCGTCGTCCTCACCGCCCGCCGCAAGGACCGCATCGAGGCACTCGCCGAGGAGATCCAGGCGGCCGGGCACAAGGCGACGGCGTACCCCCTGGACGTCACCGACCGCGCGGCCGTCGACGAGTTCGCCACCGCCTTCAAGACGGTCGGCGTCCTCGTGAACAACGCGGGCGGCGCGCTCGGCGCCGACCCGGTGGCCACCGGCGACCCGGACGACTGGCGCCGCATGTACGAGACGAACGTCATCGGCACCCTCAACCTCACCCAGGCCCTGCTCCCCAAGCTGGAGGCGAGCGGCGACGGCACCGTCGTCGTCGTCTCCTCGACCGCCGGCTTCGCCACCTACGAGGGCGGCGCGGGCTACGTCGCCGCCAAGCACGGCGAGCACGTCCTCGCCGAGACCCTCCGCCTGGAGATCGTCGGCCGCCCGGTCCGCGTCGTCGAGATCGCCCCCGGCATGGTGAAGACCGACGAGTTCGCCCTGACCCGCTTCGGCGGCGACCAGGAGAAGGCGGCCAGGGTCTACCAGGGCGTCACCGACCCCCTCACCGCCGACGACGTCGCCGACACCATCACGTGGGCGGTCACCCGCCCCGCCCACGTCAACATCGACCTCATGATCGTGCGGCCCCGCGCCCAGGCGTCGAACACGAAGGTCCACCGGGAGGCGTAGGGCCGACGCGTCAGCCCTTCACGCAGACGACCTGCTTCAGCTTCGCCACGACCTCCACGAGGTCGCGCTGCTGGTCGATGACCTGGTCGATCGGCTTGTAGGCACCCGGGATCTCGTCCACGACGCCGGAGTCCTTGCGGCACTCCACGCCACGCGTCTGCTCCTCCAGGTCCTTGGTGGAGAAGCGGCGCTTGGCGGCGTTGCGGCTCATGCGCCGGCCGGCGCCGTGGGAGGCGGAGTTGAAGGACTTGTCGTTGCCGAGGCCCTTGACGATGTACGAGCCCGTGCCCATGGAGCCCGGGACGATCCCGTAGTCCCCGGATCCCGCGCGGATCGCGCCCTTGCGGGTCACCAGCAGGTCCATGCCGTCGTACCGCTCCTCCGCCACATAGTTGTGGTGGCAGGAGATCTCCCGCTCGAAGGCCGGCTTCGCCTTCTTGAACTCCTTGCGGATCACATCCCTGAAGAGGGACATCATCAGGGTGCGGTTGTACTTCGCGTACTCCTGGGCCCAGAACAGGTCATTGCGGTACGCCGCCATCTGCGGAGTGTCCGCGACGAACACGGCGAGGTCGCGGTCGACCAGCCCTTGGTTGTGCGGGAGCTTCTGGGCGACGCCGATGTGGTGCTCGGCCAGTTCCTTGCCGATGTTGCGGGAACCGGAGTGGAGCATGAGCCAGACCGCGTCGGACGTATCCACACAGAGCTCAACAAAGTGATTCCCGGCGCCAAGCGTACCCATCTGCTTGGCCGCCCGCTCCCGCCGGAACCTGACCGCCTCCGCCACCCCGTCGAACCGCCCCCAGAAGTCGTCCCACCCGGCGGTCGCCAACCCGTGGAAGCGGCCCGGATCGAGGGGGCTGTCGTGCATGCCCCGCCCCACCGGAATCGCCTGCTCGATCTTCGAGCGCAGCCGCGACAGGTCGCCCGGCAGGTCGTTCGCCGTCAGGGACGTCTTCACCGCAGACATCCCGCAGCCGATGTCCACGCCCACCGCCGCCGGGCACACCGCGCCCTGCATCGCGATCACGGACCCGACCGTCGCGCCCTTGCCGTAGTGCACGTCCGGCATCACGGCCAGGCCCTTGATCCACGGCAGGGTCGCGACGTTGCGCAGCTGCTGCAGGGCCACGTCCTCGACCGTCGCCGGGTCGGTCCACATCCGGATCGGCACCTTCGCGCCCGGCATCTCCACGTACGACATATCGCCCTCATTCCCCCGGAAAGCAAACAGAAGTCTCGAAGCGCAAAACCGGCGCCAAGGTCAACCAAAAGGACAACTGACCGGCGTTCACGGCAGCGCGTGCGATACACATTGTCTGCAGGGGGCGCCCCCGCGCGGCAAGCGAATAACCAGCGGGGACACTGGAGTACCGACCACAGCCACACCGGCGAGAGGAGCCGCACCGTGCAGCGGAAGGCCTACGTACCCGGCGTCGCCGCCCTCTTGGCGGCGTTGCTGGCCGGCTGCACCGGCGGCTCGGGCGACGGCGCCACGGCCGACGACTCCAACCCGGGGCGGCCGGGCGTCGCGGCCGAGGCGGCCCGGCCCGGCAAGTACCGCACCCTGCCGGAGCCGTGCAGCGCGGTCGGCGACAAGACGCTCGACTCCCTGCTGCCCGGCATCAAGGAGATCCCGGACGAGGAGCAGCGCGCGAAGGCGTACGCGGGCGAGGCGACGCTGGCGTACGACACCGACCGCAAGGTCGGCTGCCGCTGGAAGGTGGAGTCGGCGGAGGCCACCCATCACCTCTTCGCCGACTTCGAGCGGGTGGTGTCGTACGACAACACCGTGAGCGACGACAGCCAGGCCGAGCAGTTGTTCGCGGAGCGGGTGGAGGCCGCCGACCTGCCCGCGCCGGTCGTCCCGGACCCGGCGTCCGCGTCGTCGTCGGAGGCCGGGTCCCCGTCGGGTACACCGTCCTCGGGTACGCCGTCCTCGGGTACGCCGTCCTCGGGTACGCCGTCCTCGGGTACGCCGTCCTCGGGTACGGCGACCTCCGGGGCGAGCGGCACACCGTCCGCGCCGGCCTCCGGCTCCCCGTCGTCGGCCACTGCCTCGTCGAGTCCGTCCGCCGGTCTCACCCCCACCGACCTCCAGCCGCGGCTCCTGGACGATCTGGGCGACGAGGCGTTCGTGGACGACGAGCTGAGCAACTCCGGCTCCACGGCGAAGCGGCGCACGGTGACTGTGGTGTTCCGCACGTCGAACGTGGTGGTGACCATCGAGTACGCGGAGCAGCCGGCGACGCTCGGTGTCGAGCCCGACAGCAAGGAAATGCAGGACATGGCGCGGAAACTGGCCTCCCAGCTGGCGGATTCACTGAGCGGTTGAGCTCCGCCCGGTCTCCCCGCGCCCGCGCGTGCGGCGGGTGAAGGGGAGCCGCGCGGTTTTCCCACCGCGTACCGTGACCCCTCGGACCCGTTCCGACCGCAGGAACCACGAGTGCCATGAGTGAAGGAACCATGCAGCGACGAGCCCAGCGTGACAACTCGGATCAGCGAGCGAAGCGACTCCCCCGCGTTCTTGTCTGCGCGGCAGCCGTACCCGTGATGCTGGTGGCAGCCGGCTGCTCCTCGGACTCCGGAGACGGCAAGGACAAGGCCGCGGAGAAGAGCACCGCGTCGGCGTCCGCGAGCCCGTCCCCGACGGTGCGGCCGGCGGCGTACGGGAAGCTTCCGGAGCCGTGTGCGACGGTGACCAAGAAGACGCTGGAAGACCTGGTGCCGAAGGCCGAGTCCGGCAAGGAGAGCACCTCGAACGACACGGCGACGCGCGCCGGTTGCTCCTGGGACAGCCTCGACGACAACGGCGTGAAGGGCTCGCAGTTCCGCTGGCTGAGCGTGTCCATGCTGCGCTTCGAGTCGGACGTGACGCGCGGCGCGGGCGACAAGCAGGCGCGGGACCACTACATGAAGCAGCTCCAGGACGCCCAGACCGCCCAGGGCGCCAAGAGCGTCAAGACCACGCCGGTGAGCGGCACGGGTGACGAGGCGGCGGTCGTGAGCTACGACCTGAAGAAGAAGGAAGGCACCTTCAAGCAGCAGACGGTCGTGGCGCGCGTCGAGAACGTCGTCGTCACCCTCGACTACAACGGCGCGGGCCTGGCCGGCGACAAGACGCCGGACGCCGACGACCTGGTGAAGGACGCGCAGAAGGCGGCCAAGGAGGCGGTGGCCGCGGTGACGAAGGCCAACGGCGGTGCGACGAGCACCTCGCCGTCCAAGTCTGCGTCGGGCTCGGGTTCGGACCTGGGCTCGGGGTCCGGCTCGGACTCGGACGCCGACTCCTCGAAGTCGTCCAAGTCGCCCAAGTCGTCGTCGAAGACGAGCTGACGGGCCGTATCGCCCCACCGGCCACCCGTCCCCCCGCACACATGTGCCACCCTGTTGCGCGCAACAACAGGCACTGGGAGGGGAGTACGGGTGGCCGCGCCACTAGAGCTGACCCGGACGCATCGCGTTCTCATCGGCATGGTCGTCTTCGGTGCCGTCATCATCGCCGGGATCGGCTTCGCGGGTTCGTACGCGGCCGTCCGTGAGCTGGCCCTCAAGAAGGGCTTCGGCGACTTCAGTTACGTGTTCCCGATCGGCATCGACGCGGGCATCTGCGTACTGCTGGCCCTAGACCTGCTGCTGACCTGGATCCGCATCCCGTTCCCGCTGCTGCGCCAGACGGCGTGGCTGCTGACGGCGGCGACGATCGCGTTCAACGGTGCGGCGGCCTGGCCCGACCCGCTGGGGGTCGGCATGCACGGGGTGATCCCGGTCCTGTTCGTGGTGTCCGTCGAGGCCGCCCGGCACGCCATCGGCCGGATCGCCGACATCACCGCCGACAAGCACATGGAGGGCGTCCGCCTCACCCGCTGGCTGCTCTCCCCGGGGCCCACGTTCCTCCTGTGGCGCCGGATGAAGCTGTGGGAGCTGCGCTCCTACGAGCAGGTGATCAAGCTGGAGCAGGAGCGCCTGGTCTACCAGGCCCGCCTGCGCTCCCGCTTCGGCCGCGGCTGGCGCCGCAAGGCCCCGGTGGAGTCCCTGATGCCGCTGCGGCTGGCCCGCTACGGCGTCCCCCTCGCCCAGACGGCCCCGGCCGGCCTGGCCGCGGCGGGCATCGAGCCGGCGCTGCTGCCACCGGCGCCGCAGCCGCAGGACGAGGCGCCCGCCCCGTCGATGGCCCCCGCGGCGGGACCGGCGGCGGGGGCCGTCGACGGGGCGGACAAGCGTCCCGAGCTGGCCCCGGCCCGCGAGGCGGCCCCGCCCCCGCACGAGCCGGAGGCGGAGCCCGAGCCCGACGACCAGAGCCCCTGGTTCAACACCCCCCGCCAAGTCGCGTACCAGGGCGACTACGACCCCACGTACGACCCGGCCGAGCAGTACGCCCAGTGGTACGAGGAGCAGCAGCAGGCCGACGAGTACCGGAACCAGTACGAGGAGGAGCCGCCCGTCGAGGAGCCCTCCCCGGAGGAGACCGGCAGCTTCCCCATCCCGGTCGTCCCCGGGCGCACGCGCGAGCTGGGTGACGGCGGTGGCACGCCGGCCGCGGAGCCGGACGAGGAGGCGTACTACCAGGTCTTCCGGCAGTCGATCAACGACAGCTTCCCGACGCCGCGGGAGTTCGGCGAGAACATCGAGGCGACGTACGGCACGTCGCTCACGGACGCGGAGGCCAAGCGCATGGTGGTCCGCTTCTCCAACCGGTTCAACGCGGAGCTGGAGGAGAACCACATCGCCTGACCGGCGTGCGGTACGACGACGGGGGGGCGCCCGGTGAACACCGGGCGCCCCCCCGTCGTCGTACCGGGCCGTCTACTCCCCGAGCAGGGTCCGCACCCGCTCCTGTCCCACCGCGAGCAGCAGCGTGGGCAGGCGCGGACCGGTGTCGCGGCCGACGAGCAGGTGGTAGAGCAGCGCGAAGAACGACCGCTGGGCGGTCTTGATCTCCGGCGGCAGCTCCTTGGGCGTGGCGTCGGCGGGGAAGCCGGCCTGGACCTTGGGCACGCCGTAGACGAGGTGGGTGAGCCCGTCGAGCGACCAGTGGTCGGCGAGTCCGTCGAGCAGCAGCCGCAGGGACTGCCGGGACGGCTCGTCGAGGGACTTCAGCAGCTCGGCGTCGGGCTCCTCGCGCACGATGGTGCGCTGGTCGGCGGGGACGTGGGTGTTGATCCACGCCTCGGCCTTGTCGTAGCGCGGCCGGGCCTCGCCCAGGGAGCCCAGCGGGTTGGCCGGGTCGAGCTCGCTGAGGATGCGCAGGGCCTGGTCCTCGTGGCCGGCGGTGATGTCGGCGACGGAGGCGAGCGTGCGGTAGGGCAGCGGCCTGGGCGTCCGGGGCAGTTCCCCGGCGGCCGTGCGCACGGCGCGCGCGTGGGCGGCGGCGTCGGCGGGCAGCGCGCTGCCGTCGGCGACCTTGGCGTCGAGGCGGTCCCACTCGTCGTAGAGCCGCTGGATCTCCTGGTCGAAGGCGATCTTGAACGACTGGTTGGGCCGGCGGCGGGCGTAGAGCCAGCGCAGGAGCTGCGGCTCCATGATCTGCAGCGCGTCGGCCGGGGTGGGCACCCCGCCCTTCGACGAGGACATCTTCGCCATGCCGCTGATGCCGACGAAGGCGTACATCGGGCCGATCGGCTGCTTGCCGCCGAAGATCCCGACGATCTGCCCGCCGACCTGGAACGACGACCCGGGCGAGGAGTGGTCGACGCCGCTGGGCTCGAAGACGACGCCCTCGTACGCCCACCGCATCGGCCAGTCGACCTTCCAGACCAGCTTGCCGCGGTTGAACTCACTGAGCCGGACCGTCTCGGAGAAGCCGCACGCGGTGCAGGCGTACGTCAGCTCGGTCGAGTCGTCGTCGTACGCGGTGACCGTCGTCAGGTCCTTCTCGCAGTTGCCGCAGTACGGCTTGTACGGGAAGTACCCGGCGGAGCCGGAGCTGCCGTCGTCCTCGGCGGCGGCGCCGGAGCCCTCGGCGGCCTCCAGCTCGGCCTCGTCGACGGGCTTCTGCTGCTGCTTCTTCGCCGGGGCCGCCTTCTTGGTGCGGTACTGGGCGAGGATCGCGTCGATGTCCTGCCGATGCTTCATGGCGTGCAGGATCTGCTCGCGGTAGACGCCGGAGGTGTACTGCGCGGTCTGGCTGATCCCGTCGAACTCGACGCCCAGTTCGGCCAGCGACTCGATCATCGCGGCCTTGAAGTGCTCCGCCCAGTTCGGGTGGGCGGAGCCCTTGGGGGCCGGGACGGAGGTCAGCGGCTTGCCGATGTGCTCGGCCCAGGTCTCGTCGACACCGGGGACGCCCGCCGGCACCTTGCGGTACCGGTCGTAGTCGTCCCAGGAGATCAGGTGCCGGACCCGGTGGCCCCGGCGGCGGATCTCGTCGGCGACCAGGTGCGGGGTCATGACCTCGCGCAGGTTGCCCAGGTGGATGGGCCCGGAGGGGGAGAGGCCGGACGCGACGACGACCGGAGCGGTGGCGTCCGGTGTTTTCGCGCCCGAGGCACGACGCTCCGACTCGGCGATGACCTCGTCCGCGAAACGGGAGACCCAGTCGGTGGTCTCTGTGCTCTGAGCCACGATCGGCACGTCCTCTTTCCCTGGAGTTTCCTGGAGTTTCCTGGAGTACAGCTCGGGCGGCCGGTACGGTCGCACGGCTGACCGCTCCATTCTCCCAGCCCGGCCCGCATCCGCGAAAACCGCTTTTCACCGCGTGGGATACTCGGTTTCCGTAGTACTCCCGGAACCCGAGCAGAACGGCAGCCACTCCATGGCCTCGGTCACGTCCCTCAGCGACTCCGTCCAGCAGCACCTCGCGTCCGCCATCACGGCCACCCGGCCGGAGGCCGCCGGCGCGGACCCGCTGCTGCGACGAAGCGACCGGGCGGACTACCAGGCCAACGGCATCCTCGCCCTGGCCAAGAAGGCGAAGGCCAACCCGCGGGAGCTGGCGACCGAGGTCGTCGCGGGGATCACGACCGGCGACCTGATCAAGGACGTCGAGGTCTCCGGGCCCGGCTTCCTGAACATCACCGTCAGCGATCACGCGATTACGCGGAACCTCGCCGCGCGGCTCGCGGACGGTGAGCGCCTCGGCGTGCCGCTGAAGGAGGACGCGGGCATCACGGTCGTCGACTACGCCCAGCCGAACGTGGCGAAGGAGATGCACGTCGGCCACCTGCGGTCGGCGGTCATCGGCGACGCCCTGCGCTCCATGCTCGACTTCACCGGCGAGAAGACGATCGGCCGGCACCACATCGGCGACTGGGGCACCCAGTTCGGCATGCTCATCCAGTACCTGTTCGAGCACCCGGGCGAGCTTGCCCCGGCCGATGAGGTCGACGGCGAGCAGGCCATGTCGAACCTGAACCGGGTGTACAAGGCGTCGCGTGCGCTCTTCGACGCGGACGAGGAGTTCAAGGAGCGGGCCCGGGGGCGGGTCGTCGCCCTCCAGTCCGGTGACAAGGAGACGCTCGAGCTGTGGCAGCAGTTCGTGGACGAGTCGAAGGTCTACTTCTACTCAGTCTTCGAGAAGCTCGACATGGAGATCCGCGACGAGGAGATCGTCGGCGAGTCCGCGTACAACGAGGGGATGCCCGAGACCGCCCGCCTCCTGGAGGAGATGGGCGTCGCGGTGCGCTCCGAGGGCGCGCTCGTGGTGTTCTTCGACGAGATCCGCGGCAAGGACGACCAGCCGGTCCCGCTGATCGTGCAGAAGGCCGACGGCGGCTTCGGCTACGCGGCCTCCGACCTGACCGCGATCCGCAACCGCGTCCTCGACCTGCACGCGACCACGCTGCTGTACGTCGTCGACGTACGCCAGTCGCTGCACTTCAGGATGGTCTTCGAGACGGCCCGCCGGGCCGGCTGGCTGAACGACGACGTCACCGCGCACAACATGGGCTACGGCACCGTGCTCGGCGCCGACGGCAAGCCCTTCAAGACGCGTGCGGGCGAGACCGTGCGCCTGGAGGACCTGCTGGACGAGGCGGTGCAGCGGGCGGCCGAGGTCGTACGGGAGAAGGCACGGGACCTCACCGAGGACGAGATCCAGGAGCGGGCCGCGCAGGTCGGCATCGGGGCCGTGAAGTACGCGGACCTGTCGACGTCGCCGAACCGGGACTACAAGTTCGACCTGGACCAGATGGTCTCGCTCAACGGCGACACCAGTGTGTACCTCCAGTACGCCTACGCCCGTATCCAGTCCATCCTCCGCAAGGCCGGCGAGGTCCGCCCCGCGGCCCATCCGGAGCTGGAGCTGCACGAGGCGGAGCGCGCGCTGGGACTGCACCTGGACGCGTTCGGGGACACGGTCTTCGAAGCGGCCGCGGAGTACGCCCCGCACAAGCTGGCCGCGTACCTGTACCAACTGGCTTCGCTGTTCACGTCGTTCTACGACAAGTGCCCGGTGATCAAGCCGCAGCCGCCGCAGGACGTGGCGGAGAACCGCCTGTTCCTGTGCGACCTCACCGCCCGCACCCTGCACCGGGGCATGGCCCTGCTGGGCATCAGGACGCCCGAGCGGCTCTGACCCCCTGCGCGTCCGGGCACGGCACGCGGCCCGTCCTCTCCCCCGGAGTGAGGACGGGCCGCGGTGCGTTCACCAGCCGGCCGGCGGTCTACCAGACCTTGCGGAGGTAGGGCCAGGACTTCGGACCGGGCAGGCCGTCCACGTCGAGGACCTTGCGTCCGTAGGCCGAGTTCACGTCCTTCTGGAACTCACGCATCGCGGCCTTGGAGTTGCCGCCGAAGATGCCGTCCACCGTGCCGGTCGGGTACCCCATGCCCTTGAGGATGCACTGGGCCTCGATGCCCGCCTTGGTGACCGTGCTGGACGCCGGGACGGCCGTGTTGCCGCTGTAGTGGCCGGCCTGCTTCTTTCCGCTGACGACCTTCACGTTGCAGGAGTAGGCCTGCGCGGAGACCGCCGTGTCGGTGGCCTGCTCGGCGGCCACGGCCGTGGCCGGGACGGCGAGGACGGTGCCGAGGGCCGCCGTGGCCACCGCCAGCGAGATGCGCTTGCGCGTCGCGTTCATGGGCATCGGGTTCTTCCCTTCCGATGGGCTGCTCCGACCGCTGCGGTCGGTTCGCCGACGACGATGCCGGGGCGAACGCGACGGCCGCCACAGGTGCCGGGGAAGTGACGTATGCACGGGACGTCCCACCCGCTGACCTGCGGGGACGCCGCCCGCCGAGTCGGTGCCGCGGGACGGGTGGCGGAGGGTTGGCCGATACCGTACGGGTGAGTGAACCGCCGTCCGGTGTGCGCGGTGGTCGCTGTTGCAGAATGATGCCGGGGAAACGGGGACCTGGCCCAGCGAGCCCGGACGCGAGTGGGGGAACATGTCGCGTTGGAAAGAGCTGCCCGCAGAACTTGATCCGCGCGTCCACCAGTTGGTGGTGCGATTACGGCACCTGAAGGACCACACCGGACTGAGCACGCGGCAACTGGCCGCGAAGACGGGGTACAGCGCGAAGTCGTGGGAGCGGTATCTCGGCGGCCGGTCGCTGCCGCCCCGGGAGGCCGTCGAGGCGATGGCCCGGGTCACCGGTGCCGAGCCGGCCCGGCTGCTGGCACTGCACGAGGTCGCCGCCGAGCGCTGGGCGCGGACACGCGGCGCCGTGCCCGCCGAGCCGGAGACCACGGTGGCCGAGCCCGCGCCCGGGAGCGAGAAGACCCGGCGGCGTCCGACGCGCTTCGCCCTCGTGACGGCCGCGGTCGCCCTGGTACTGGCCGTCTCCGCGAGCATCCTGCTCGCCGTGCGGTTCACCGGCGCCCCCGGCTCCGACGAGGGCGACCACGGCCCCGGCCACAGCGGCGGTCCCGCCGCGACCGCCGCGCACGCCCCGGCCACCACGGCGGCGTCCCGCTCGCCGGTCACCTACACGTGCCGGATGAAGCAGGTCGACGGCCGCTGGTACGCGGGCAACAGCCGGACGCAGGACGCCATCCTGTCGGACGGCCACGCCGGGCCGGAGGTGGCCGAGGCGCAGTGCCTGTTGCGCCGTGCGGGCATCTCGCCGGGCGAGGTGGACGGGATCTTCGGCCCGCTGACGCAGCGCGCGGTCAAGCGGATCCAGACGCGGGACGGGCTGGTCGTGGACGGCATCATCGGCCCGCACACCTGGAGGTCCCTGCGGGAGACGGCGCCGACGTGACGCCGGAACGCACCCGGCTGACCACGGCACTGCGGGAGTTGCGGACGCGCACGGGTCTGAGCCTGGCGGCGCTGGCGGAGCGCACGGCGTACAGCAAGTCGTCCTGGGAGCGCTACCTCAACGGCAAGACCATGCCGCCGCGCCAGGCCGTGCAGGACCTGTGCCGGCTCGCCGGGGAGCCGGACGGGCGGCTGCTGGCGCTGTGGGAGATCGCGGAGTCGGAGTGGAGCGGGCGCGCGGCCCGGCCCGCCGCCGCACCTGCCGAAGCGGGTCCACCGCGGCCGTCGCCGCCCGGGGACCTCGCGCGGCAGGACGGGCGGGCGCGGTCGTCCGCCGGCAGGGGGAGGCTGGCCGCGGTGGTCGTGTCGGTGTGTGCGCTCACCGTCGGCGGCGTCGCCTCGGCGCTCCTCCTGCTGCCGCACGGGCAGGGCGGGCAGGAACCACCGTCGTCCGCGCCGTCCGCCCCCGGACCCCGCTGCCGCGGCGCCGCCTGCGAGGGCAAGGACCCGATGCACATGGTCTGCGGGGCCGGCCCGGACACCCTCGCCACGCACCGCACCACGACCGGCGCCCGGGTGGAGGTGCGCTACAACGACCAGTGCCGCGCGGGCTGGGCCCGGATGTGGGGCACGCGCGTCGGCGACCGGCTGGAGATGGCGGCGGGCGGCCCGACCCGCCGCGCGGAGGTCGCGGACGAGGTCGACGCGGAGTCCTACGTGTACACCGACATGACCGCGACCCGCCCCGGGGCCGTCGTAAGGGCCTGCTTCCGGCCGGCGGCGGCCGACGGGGAACGGGAGTGTGTCGACGCCCGCGTGCGCCCGGCCGCCACGCCCCGGCCGCCCTCACCCCAGTAGCGTCAGGCCCTCGGGCACGTCGATGCCGAACTCCGCCGCCAGCAGCCGGCGGGCCTCCGCCTCGTCCGTCGCCTTCCGCTCGGTGACCGTGCCGTCGGCGCGCGTCGAGGTGAGGCGGTCACCGTCGAGCAGGAGGTGCCCGTCCGCGGTGAGACGCTGGACGTACGGGCGGCGGGAGAACGGGGAGCGCGGGTTCGTGGCGATGTGCCAGTTGATGACCTCGTAGTCGGGCTGCTCGAACGGTTCCAGGGTGAAGGCGTACTGCGCCACCCAGCCGCCCGCCGTGGACCCCGTGGTCTCCATGGTCTCTGCCCGGGGATCGTGCGCCTCCAGCACCCACATCTCCAGCGGCCCCCCGTGCGGTACGTGCACCAGCCGGTGCCGGCGTGAGGCGTCGTGGAACTCCGTGTCCGCCGTCAGCGGCACCGGCTCCAGCAGGGAGCCGACGGCTCCGAAACCGACGTCGGCCAGGTACGGCCGCGGGTCGCCGGGGATCTCGACCTGGAGGGCCATGTGCGTACGCGGGCGGTCCTCGAAGCGGTCCGCGCCCAGGACGACCCGCGCGTTCAGCCGGGTCACCCGGTAGCCCAGCGCTTCCAGGGCCGCCGCGAACAGGGTGTTGTGCTCGTAGCAGTAACCGCCGCGCCGACGGCCGTGGACCAGCTTGGCCATCAGGTCGGCGAGGTCGAGGGAGGGCGCCGTGCCCCCGAGGGCGTCGAGGTTCTCGAACGGAATGGCCCTCAGATGGGCGAGGTGCACACCCTTCAGCGTGGCCGCGTCGGGCCGCCGCTCCCCCTGCCAGCCGATCCGGTCGAGGTAGGCGTCGAGGTCGAAGGGCGTCGTCGTCCGTGCGCTGTCAGACATGACCTCACCGTATGTGAGGGGTGCGACGCCCTGCCCTCGGCCTTTGGTCCTACGCCGGGACCTACGCCGGTACCTACGCCGGGTCCTACACCTCCCGCAGCGCCTCCCTCAGCCTCCGCAGCCCCTCCGCGATCTCGTCCGGCGTCTGCGTGACGAAGCACAGCCGCAGGGTGGCCCGGTCGGGCGCACCGGCGTGGAAGGGAGCGCCGGGGACGTACGCCACGTCGTGCCGGACCACCTCGGGGAGCAGGGCCGTGGTGTCGTACCGCTCCGGCAGACGCGCCCACAGGAACATGCCGCCCTCCGGACGGGTCCAGCTCGACCCCGTCGGCAGGGCGTCCGGCAGGCCCGCGAGCATGGCGTCCCGGCGTGCGCCGTAGGCGGCGGCGACGCGCGCGACGTGGGCGTCCAGGTCCCGGGCGGCCAGGTACCGGGCGGCGGCGAGCTGGTTGACGGTCGGGGTGTGCAGGTCGGCGGCCTGCTTGGCCACCGCGCAGGCCCGGCGCAGCGCGGCGGGCGCCCGCAGCCAGCCGAGGCGCAGACCGGGTGCCATGACCTTGGAGAAGGAGCCGAGCAGCACGGTGCGGTCCCGGGCGCCGTCGTAGGTGGCGATCCACGGCACCCGCTCGCCCTCGAAACGCAGCTCCCCGTACGGGTCGTCCTCGACGATCCACAGCCCGCGCCGTCCGGCGACCTCGGCCACGGCGGCGCGGCGGGCGGCGGACATGGTGCGCCCGGTCGGGTTCTGGAAGGTGGGGACGGTGTAGAGCAGCTTGGGGCGCTCACGCACCACCAGTTCCTCCAGCGCCTGCGGGTCCATCCCGTGTTCGTCACCGGGGACGGCGACGACCCGGGCGCCCGCGAAGCCGAAGGCCTGGAGGGCGGCCAGGTAGCAGGGGCTCTCGACGAGGACGGTGTCACCGGGTTCGAGCAGCACGGTGGAGAGCAGGGACAGGGCCTGCTGCGAGCCGGTGGTGACGAGGAGGTCCTCGGGGTCGGTGGCCAGTCCGCGCACCGAGGTGCGCGCGGCGAGCGCCGCCCGCAGGACGGGTTCGCCCTCGGTGGTGGAGTACTGGAGCGCCTGCGCGGGCGCCTCGGTGAGAACGGCCCGGTAGGCGTCGGCGATGCCCTCCGCGTCGAACAGCTCCGGGGCCGGCAGCCCGCCCGCGAAGTTGATCACCTCGGGGCGGGCGGTGACGGCGAGGATGTCCCGTACGGGCGAACCGCCGGTCGACCGGGCCCGCGCGGCGAGCGGGGGCAGGGGCGCGAGGTCGGCGGACACGGTCTCAGTCAGGGTCATGCGCGCAGCCTAGGGACGTACGTGCCCTCTACAGGCAGGTTTCCGCGATGCGGACACGCGGGTGAACGCCGGTGCCCGGCCGCGCCCGCGGAAGACGTCGTGGAAGCGGGCCGGCTGCCCGGCGCCCCGGCCGGCCTGGTGGTGCCCGGCGTCGGCGCCCGGTGACCGGGCCCGCGCGCCGACGCCGCCTCAGTCGTTGCTCTCGACCCGCTCCCAGGCGTTGCTGCCGAGGGGATAAGCGTAGGGGGAGGTGTCCTTCGACGCGCTGGTGCGGAACGGCTTGCCGTGGTCGTCGACGCGCATGACGCCCTGCCGGCCGCCGCTGGACCACTCCAGCTCCAGGTACCAGCTGACGTCGTGGCCGCTGGTGTGCGCCTTGACGTGGAACACCTCGGGGTCGGACTCGGTGACGCTGTACGGGAAGTCCCGCTGCCCCGCCACCGGCATCGCCAGCGGGTTGCCCAGGTCGAGCGGGACGTCGAAGGACGCGGTGTCCACCCCGCCACCGCAGCCGTTGCCCATCACGTACTGGTTCCAGTCCAGCGCCGGCCCGCGGCTCACCACGCGGACGTGCAGGTCCTTGATGACCACGGTCTCCTCGCCGGTGCCCTGCACGGTGAGGAAGACCGTCTGCCGGTTGGCGGAGACCGCGCCGTAGGCGGTGGCCCAGCCGACCACGTCCTGCTGCGGGGGCGGGGGCAGCACGTTCTGCGGACTGCGGTCGACCAGGAAGGCGTGTTCGCAGGGAACCTCCCAGTAGTACGGGGTGGTCGTCACGGTGAGCGCGGGACCACTGGCGGGGGCGCGATGGCTCGGCTTGGCGGTGCTCCGACGCGTCAGGGGCGCGGAGGCGGAGGCGGAGGCGGAGGCTGACGTGGTCGGGGAGGCGGACGACGGCGAAGGAGAGGCGCTCGCACTCGGGGATGCCGACCGCGTGGCGGTGCCGGAGACCGACGTGGAGGGGGACGCTGCCGCCCCGACGGCCCCGGCCGGACCGCGCTGTCCGTCGTCGCCCGTGCCCGTCCCCGTCACGAGATTCGCCACGAGCGCCACGGCGGCGCTGACGGCGACGACACCCGTCGCGGCGTACCACGCGGCACGTGGCATCCGGCGCCGCGGTGCCTCCGATGCGCCCGCCGCCACCGATGCGTTCGACACCTCGGGTACGTCCGGTACACCCGATACGCCCGGTATGTCCGGCACGTCGGGTACTTCCGGCGCCTCCGGTGCCTGCGCCCCCGGTGCCTGCGCCGCCGATGGCGCGTCCTCCGCCGCGACGGCGACCGTGGCCACGTCGGCGGCCTCGGGCGCGGCGGCAGTCTCCCCCGCCTCCGCCTTGCCCTCTGCCTTCTCCTCTGCCTTGCCCTCCGCCTTCTCCTCCGCCTTCTCCTCCGCCTTCTTCACGCCGCGCAGCGCGTCCGCGCGGATCCAGCGGCGATGGAGTTCGAGCAGTTCCTCGGGCGTGGCCCGGCACACCCGGGCGAGGCGTTCGACGGGCGCGAACTCGACGGGCACGACCTCCCCGCTGACGTACCGGTGGAGTGTCGACGCACTCATGTGCAGCCGCTTGCCCAATGCCCCGTAGCTAAGACCGGACCGCTCCTTCAACTCACGCAGCAGTCCCGCGAAGTCGTCCCCCACCACCCGATTCTCCCTCTTCCCGTGTCCCCGCACCGCGTCCCAGCGGGACACCGTTTCTCCAGGTCAGAGCCATCCCCCCGTCCCATTGTCCCGCATCCCCCGGCACTGCTGGCCACAGGGACGACTCCGGCCCCAAGCTGAGGTCATCCAAGCAGCCGCTCCCGGCCGACAGTCGAGCGGCTCACCCGAACTCCCCCTTGCAGGAGCCCAGTCATGTCCGCACGCACCACCCGCACCCGCCTGTTCGCCGCCGCCACGGTCGCGCTGGCCGCACTCGCCCTGACGGCCTGCGAGGACGACTCGCTCACGGGCGCCGAGGGCGGCCCGGCCTCCTCCACGACGGTCGCGGGCCAGTCCACCCCACCCGCCGGCGCCTCCGCCTCCACGGGCGGCGACACGGGCACGCCCGGCGCGACGGGAACGGGCACGGGCTCGTCCGGCTCCACCGGTTCCTCCGGCTCTGCCGCTTCCTCCGGCTCCAGCGGCAAGGGCGGCTCCTCCTCCGGCTCCGCCGGCTCGACCGGTAGCGGCGGCGCCGGCGCCCAGGACGGCGGCGCCGGGTCGGACTCCACCAAGCCGGGCATGTGCTCCGCGTCGGACGTGAAGATCACCGCGCAGAAGGTGGCCCGCCCGATCAACCACCTGCTGCTGACCGCCACCAACACCGGCTCGAAGACGTGCATGCTCCCGCCGTACCCGGCGGCGCGCTTCGGCGAGGCACAGTCGGTGCCGCCGGTCGCGGAGGCCACCAAGCCGCAGTCACTGACCGGGGTCGAGCCCGGCAAGTCCGGCTACGCCGGGGTACTGCTGTCGGCCGGCGACGGCAGCGGCGAGAACGGCTACGAGACGAACACCCTCACCATCCCCTTCGAGGACGGCTCCGTCGCCACGGTCGGCCTGCCCTCCGGCGGCGTGTACGTCGACACCGCGCTGACGGTCACCTACTGGCAGACCAGCATCGACGGGGCCCTCTCGCACTGAAGGGGTGCCCGTACCCCCTGCGCGAAGCACCGGGCGAGGTCACTCAGCGCAGCGTGCGAGCGACCTCGGTGGCCCAGTAGGTCAGGATGTTGCGCGCACCGGCCCGCTTGATGCCGGTGAGCGACTCCAGGATGGCCCGGTCACGGTCGATCCAGCCCTTCTCGGCGGCGGCCTCGATCATCGAGTACTCGCCGGAGATCTGGTAGGCGGCGACGGGCACGTCCGCGGTGTCGGCGACCTTGGCCAGGACGTCGAGGTAGGGACCGGCCGGCTTGACCATCACCATGTCGGCGCCCTCCTCCAGGTCGAGGGCCAGCTCCCGCATCGCGTCCCGCACGTTGGCGGTGTCCTGCTGGTAGGTCTTGCGGTCACCCTTCAGCGAGGACCCGACGGCCTCCCGGAACGGCCCGTAGAAGGCGGACGCGTACTTGACGGTGTAGGCGAGGACGGCGACGTCCTCCCGCCCGATCTGGTCCAGCGCGTCGCGGACGACCCCGATCTGCCCGTCCATCATCCCGCTGGGCCCGACCACATGGGCGCCGGCGTCGGCCTGGACCTGCGCCATCTCGGCGTACCGCTCGAGCGTGGCGTCGTTGTCCACCCGCCCCTGAGCGTCGAGCACACCGCAGTGCCCGTGGTCGGTGAACTCGTCGAGGCACAGGTCGGACATGACGAGCAGCTCGTCCCCGACCTCGGCCCGCACGTCCCGCAGGGCGACCTGCAGAATCCCGTCCGGGTCGGTCCCGGCGGTGCCGAGGGCGTCCTTCTTGGCCTCCTCCGGCACGCCGAACAGCATGATCCCGGAGATCCCCGCCTCGACCGCCTCCGCGGCGGCCTTCTTCAGGGTGTCCCGGGTGTGCTGCACGACGCCGGGCATCGCCTCGATCGGCACCGGCTCGCTCACGCCCTCGCGCACGAAGGCGGGGAGGATGAAGTCGGCGGGGTGCAACCGGGTCTCGGCGACCATCCGACGCATGACAGGGGTGCTCCGCAGCCGCCGGGGCCGGGTGCCGGGAAAGGAACCGTACGTCGACATACCACCTACGCTACGCCCGCCCCGCCCGTGCCTTTGCCGACGGAGAGTCGGTCCGGACGCCCATTGACCTCGACCAGACTTCAGCTTCTACGGTCAGCGCCATGGAGTACTCACACACGGACACCGAACTGATCCAGCAGCCCATCGGCTACTGGAGCTGGGCCGCCTACAAGGCCGTCGTCACCCGCACCCGGGCGGCCCTCGCCGAGATCGGCACGACCCAGCCCCAGTGGTGGACCCTGGCCCAGGTCGCCCGCGCGGACACCCCGAAGACCCGTGACGAGGTCTCCCGCATCCTGCGGAACTACCTCGACACGGGCCCGCAGGCGATGGAGGCGGAGATCGACGCGACCATCACCGCCGGCTGGATCACCGAGCACCCCGACGGCCGGCTGACCCTCACCCCCGAGGGCCGCGCCTTCTACGAGAAGGCGGCAGCCCTCCAGTCCGACCTGTGGACGCAGCGCCACGCCGGCATCTCCGACGAGGAGTACCTGACCACCCTGAAGGTGCTCCAGCGCTTCATCCACAACACGGGCGGCGAGGCCTGGCACCACTAGGGCGCGGCAGTGGGCCCGACCGGCGGCCACGGCACGTCGGCCAGCAACGGGAGCAGGGCCTCCTCCTCGTAGTCCAAGTGGGCGTTCAGCTGTGCGGACATCTCCTCGAGGTCCGTCCGGAAGCGCGACGGATCGGCAATGGCGATACCAGCCAACAGCATCGCCACATCGTCCTGGAGACGGGCGACCGTACGGTGTTCGTCGGCGAGCCGGTCGAAGACGCCCGCCAGGTGGGGGTGGTGCCGGGCGATTTCGGGGAACAGGTGCCCGTCCTCGCTGACGTGGTGGAACTCCAGCGCCTGGCAGAACGCCAGGCAGCGCTGCCGGATCTGCAACCCGAGCCCCGGCGGCGCACCGGCACCCCGGGACGCGAAGTGCGCGTCGGTCTCGGCCCGTACCTGCCGCAACTGCCCCCGCAGCCAGGTGTGGACCTCCAGGAGCTTGTCGGCGAGGGTGCGGACCTCGCCCGGCCCCTCCCACCCCTCGGGCTCCGCCCGTTCCAGCACCACGACCGGCAGAAGCCTGCTGGTCGCGGCCTGGTAGTCGCCGTAACCGGGCGCCGCCCGCACGACGAGCGCGAACAACTCCTCACGCCGCGCCCCCTCGACGGGCACGGCGAGGGCCTCGAAGGACCGGGTGCCGACCTCCACCCGGACCACGGGGTGGGCGAGCAGGTTGTGGTACCAGCCGGGGTGGCGCGGCCCACCCAGGTTGGACCCCACGACCAGGAGGGCGTCCCCGTGGCGGACGTAACCGAGCGGGGTGGTCCGCCGGGCTCCCGACCTGGCGCCGGTGGTCGTCAGCAGGAGCAGGTCACTCCCCTCGAAGGGACCGCCGACCTTCCCTCCGTTGGCGCGGACTCGTCGATGACGGACTGCTGGAAAGACTGGACAGACGTGGGCATACGGTGCGTTGTCTCCAAGGCGGCGGGCCGCGACGCGCGGCACGGTGCCGGAAAAGGGTGAAGGGAGAAGAGGATCGACGACGTGCGGACGCGCTACGTCGTGTCAGGGCGCGGAGTGGGAACTCATCACGTACCCCTTGGGTGAAGGGCGCTCGCCCGATCGCCGGCCGGCCCACTGCTCTTTGACCGGCGCCACGCGGCACCGTCCCCATTACACGCACCCGCCGATCACCTGTCAACGCCCGTGGACCGGCCCCGGGCTCAGGCCGCGCGGGCGACCCCGCCGGCACCCTCGGGGGCCGCCCGGCAGTCACGGCAACGGCCGGGGTGAGCGGCCCGAAAGACCCGTTCACAGCCGTCGCAGGTCTGGAAGGGGTCGGGCCGACTCCAAGGGGGCTGCGGCACACTCGATGTCGCGGCGGTTCCTGACCATCGTCCCCCTCGACGCCGAGGCGGTGACACAGGGACTACGGCTGGCGGAGGACGGTTACGGCTGGTCCGCGTCGCAGGCGATCCATGCCGCACGCCCCACGCGGGAGCAGCCCGAGGGTCGCGTCGTGCTGACCCTCACTCCGGAGCTGTACAAGGACGCGGGCGTGATCGCCCTCCGCCCTGACGCCTGACCCGCGGCCCGGCTGAGATTCCCCGCCGCCGCACCCTCGCCGCGCGCCCGCGCACGCGATCGGAGCGTTTGTCCCGGCCCCGACGACCGCCCCTCCACCCTGCCGGAGCCCGGCGTGGCACAAACGCCCCCACCACCAAAAAAGCGGGGGCGCCCCCAAGGAGCGCCCCCGCCTCACCTCACGTCACCTCAGGTCGTCGACCGACGCCTCCGTGCCCCCGGCCGCCGCTCGCTCGGCCGCGTCACCGGGTCCCCGGCCTCCAGGGCCGCCGCGCGGCGCCGCAGGCCGAAGTCCGCCAGGGCCTCCGCCAGCTTGTGGACGGACGGCTCGGGAGCCATGACGTCGACCCGCAGCCCGTGCTCCTCGGCCGTCTTGGCGGTCGCCGGGCCGATACAGGCGATCACCGTGACGTTGTGCGGCTTGCCGGCGATGCCCACCAGGTTCCGCACCGTGGACGACGAGGTGAAGAGCACCGCGTCGAAGCCGCCGCCCTTGATCGCCTCCCGCGTCGCGGCCGGCGGCGGCGAGGCGCGCACCGTCCGGTAGGCGGTGACGTCGTCGACCTCCCAGCCCAGCTCGATCAGCCCCGCCACCAGGGTCTCGGTGGCGATGTCGGCACGCGGCAGGAAGACGCGGTCGATCGGGTCGAACACCGGGTCGTACGGCGGCCAGTCCTCCAGCAGGCCCGCCGCCGACTGCTCGCCGCTCGGGACCAGGTCCGGCTTCACACCGAAGGCGATGAGGGCCTTGGCGGTCTGCTCGCCCACCGCGGCGACCTTGATGCCCGCGAAGGCACGGGCGTCGAGACCGTACTCCTCGAACTTCTCCCGGACCGCCTTCACCGCGTTGACCGAGGTGAACGCGATCCACTCGTAGCGGCCCGTCACCAGACCCTTGACCGCCCGCTCCATCTGCTGCGGGGTGCGCGGCGGCTCGACCGCGATGGTCGGCACCTCGCTCGGCACGGCCCCGTACGAGCGCAGCTGGTCGGAGAGCGACGCCGCCTGCTCCTTCGTGCGCGGCACGAGGACCTTCCAGCCGAACAGCGGCTTGGACTCGAACCACGACAACTGGTCGCGCCGGGCGGCGGCGGAGCGCTCGCCGACCACGGCTATGACCGGCCGGCCACCGTCCGGGGACGGCAGGACCTTCGCCTGCTTCAGCGTCTGCGCGACCGTGCCGAGCGTCGCCGACCAGGTGCGCTGCCGCGTCGTCGTACCGGCGATCGTCACCGTCAGCGGGGTGTCCGGCTTGCGGCCGGCCGACACCAGCTCACCGGCGGCCGCGGCCACCGAGTCGAGCGTCGTCGACACCACGACCGTGCAGTCGGAGGCACCCACCTCGGTCCAGCAGCGGGCCGACGCCGTACGGGCGTCCACGAACCGCACGTCGGTGCCCTCGGCGTCACGCAGCGGCACACCGGCGTACGCGGGCACACCGACGGCGTTCGCGATACCGGGGACGACCTCGAAGGGCACCCCGGCGGCGGCGCACGCCAGCATCTCCTCGGCGGCGTCCGTGTCGAGCCCGGGGTCCCCGGTCACCGCACGCACGACCCGCCTGCCGCCCCGCGCGGCCTCCATGACAAGATGTGCGGCATCCCGCACAGCGGGGATGCCGACGGTCGTTGACGCGCCGTCAACAACCGTCAGCTGGGGCGTGCCTGCGCCCGGATCCGACGGATCGGCATCCGTGTGCATCTCGGCCACGCCCTGCCGCGCATGCGTGCGTACGACGTCGAGCACCTCGTGCTCGGCGACGAGGACGTCCGCGTGCGCCAGCGCCTCCACGGCGCGCAGAGTCAGCAGTCCCGGATCTCCGGGTCCGGCACCGAGGAAGGTGACGTGCCCGTGTTCCGGACCGGCGGGAAAGGTGGTGGGGCTCAATGTGCTCGCTCCCCCATCAGACCGGCCGCGCCCTGGGCGAGCATCTCGGTGGCGAGTTCGCGACCGAGTGCCAGCGCCGCCTCGTGCGTCTCGGGCACGGGACCGGTGGTGGACAACTGCACCAGCGTCGAGCCGTCGGTCGTGCCGACGACGCCGCGCAGGCGCATTTCCTTGACAATCTGCCTGTCGGCCTGGGGGTCCCCCCGCTCGAGCGGAGCCGAGAGTGGGGGAAGGTCGGCCAGCGCACCCACGGGTGCGCTGCAACCGGCCTCCAGGGCGGCGAGCAGTGACCGCTCGGCCGTTACGGCGACCCGCGTGAACGGGTCGTCGAGCTCGGCGAGCGCGGCGATGAGCGCAGCGTCTTGGGCGGTGTGCCCCGCCCTGCACTCGACCGCCAGGGCCCCCTGGCCGGGGGCCGGCAAAACCGTGTCGACCGACAGGAAGTCGGTCACCTCGTCGATGCGTCCCACCCGGTTCAGTCCGGCGGCGGCCAGCACGACCGCGTCGAGCTCACCGCTGCGGACGTATCCGATGCGCGTGTCGACGTTGCCCCGGATCGGGACCGTCTCGATCTCCAGCCCGTGGGTGCGGGCGTACGCGTTCAGCTGGGCCATGCGGCGCGGCGCTCCGGTGCCTATGCGCGCCCCGCGGGGCAGGTCGGTGAGCTTGCGCGCGTCCCGGGCGACGACCACGTCCCGCGGGTCCTCGCGCTCGGGCACGGCCGCCACCACCAGCCCCTCGTGCCGCGCGGTGGGGAGGTCCTTGAGCGAGTGAACCGCGAAGTCCACCTCACCCCGCAGCAACGCGTCGCGCAGCGCGGCCACGAACACACCCGTGCCGCCGATCTGCGCCAGGTGCTCACGCGACGTGTCGCCGTACGTGGTGATCTCGACCAGCTCAACGGGCCGACCGGTCACCTGGCTCACGGCGTCCGCCACCTGCCCGGACTGGGCCATGGCGAGCTTGCTCCGCCTGGTCCCCAGCCTCAGTGCCTTCTCAGTCATGCCGGCCCTCGGTTCTTCTCAGTGCTGTTCTCGGCGCGGGAGACGGAGGCCACCGTCTCGGGGTCGAGGTCGAACAGGGTGCGCAGCGCGTCCGCGTACCCGGCACCGCCGGGCTCGGCGGCGAGCTGCTTGACCCGCACCGTCGGCGCGTGCAGCAGCTTGTCGACCACACGCTTGACGGTCTGGGTGATCTCGGCGCGGTGCTTGTCGTCGAGGCCCGGCAGCCGCCCCTCCAGCCGGGCGATCTCGCCGGCCACGACGTCGGCGGCCATGCTGCGCAGCGCGACGACGGTCGGCGTGATGTGCGCGGCCCGCTGGGCGGCGCCGAAGGCCGCGACCTCGTCGGCGACGATCCGGCGGACCATGTCGACGTCGGCGGCCATCGGCGCGTCGGCCGACGCGTCGGCGAGCGACTCGATGTCGACCAGGCGCACCGCGGCCAGCCGGTGCACGGCGGCGTCGATGTCGCGCGGCATGGCGAGGTCGAGGAGGAAGAGCACGGGCTCGGAGCGCGGCACCTCGGCGACCGGTTCGGGGCGGCGCCGCTCGGGGATCCGGCCGACGCTCGCGGCCGTCGCGGCGAGCGCGCCGATCAGCTCGGCGTCCGCCTCGGGCCCCGGCCGTCCGGCCTCGCGCGTCCGCTCCACCGCCGTACCGCCCGCGGCCCAGGCCCCGTGCTGCTCCAGCGTCGCCGCGTCCATGCCGGCCACGGCGGCCTCCCCCATGACGGAGAAGCCGGTCGGTACGGCGGACAGGTCGAGCGGGCAGTTCTCGTCGGTGCCGACGCCCGTGGGCGGCAGCGCGCTCCCGGTCCCGGCCGGGCCCGCGTCCGCGGCGGTACGGCGGTCCGTACCGGACGCGGCGACCGCGGCCCCGGTCCGGCCCTCCACCGTCGCCGCCACGGCGCCCGCCGTGAGGACGAGCCCGGTCGCGCCGGTGCAGGAGACGGCCACGTCGGCACGTGTCAGCTCGAGCGGCACCGCGTCCATCGGTACCGCGCGGGCCAGCACGTCCGTGTCGTCGCCCTCGGTCAGGATCTGTGCGAGCCGCTCGGCGCGCTCGAAGGTGCGGTTGGCGACGACGATCTCGGCGACACCCGCGCGCGCCAGCGTGGCGGCGGCCAGTGAGGACATCGAACCGGCGCCGATGACCAGGGCCTTCTTGCCCGCGGCCCACTGCCGCACGTCCGCCCCGGCGGCCAGCTGCTCCAGGCCGAAGGTGACCAGGGACTGCCCGGCGCGGTCGATGCCGGTCTCGGAGTGGGCGCGCTTGCCGACCCGCAGCGCCTGCTGGAACAGGTCGTTGAGGAGTCGCCCGGCGGTGTGCAGGTCCTGGGCGCGGGCCAGGGAGTCCTTTATCTGGCCGAGGATCTGGCCCTCGCCGACCACCATCGAGTCGAGGCCGCAGGCCACCGAGAACAGGTGGTGGACGGCACGGTCCTCGTAGTGCACGTAGAGATAAGGAGTGAGCTCCTCCAGGCCGACCCCGCTGTGCTGGGCGAGCAGCGTGGACAGCTCGGCGACACCGGCGTGGAACTTGTCCACGTCGGCGTACAGCTCGATGCGGTTGCAGGTGGCCAGCACCGCGGCCTCGGTGGCCGGTTCGGCGGCGACCGTGTCCTGGAGCAGCTTGAGCTGCGCGTCCGCGCTGAGGGAGGCCCGCTCCAGAACGCTGACGGGGGCGCTGCGGTGACTCAGTCCGACGACGAGGAGGCTCATGCCGGCATCACGGCGGGCACGTCCCCGTCGGGTCCCTGGTCGGTGGGGTGCTGCTTGCGGGCGGCGGCGGGCGGCACGACACCGGCGTCGGCCGCGGCCTCCTCGCCCGCCTTGCGCTGCTCGTGGAAGGCGAGGATCTGCAGCTCGATGGAGAGGTCGACCTTGCGCACGTCGACGCCCTCGGGGACGTTCAGCACGGTCGGCGCGAAGTTCAGGATGGAGGTGACACCGGCGGCCACGAGCCGGTCGCAGACCTGCTGGGCGGCACCGGCGGGGGTCGCGATCACGCCGATCGAGACACCGTCGTCCTGGATGATCTTCTCCAGCTCGTCGGTGTGCTGCACCGGGATGCCGGCGACGGGCTTTCCGGCCATCTGCGGGTCGGCGTCGATGAGCGCGGCGACCCGGAACCCACGGGACGCGAACCCGCCGTAGTTGGCGAGTGCGGCGCCGAGGTTACCGATTCCTACGATCACAACCGGCCAGTCCTGGGTCAGGCCGAGTTCGCGGGAGATCTGGTAGACGAGATACTCGACGTCGTAGCCGACGCCACGGGTCCCGTAGGAACCGAGGTAGGAGAAGTCCTTGCGCAGCTTCGCGGAGTTGACTCCCGCCGCGGCCGCCAGCTCCTCGGAGGAGACCGTGGGCACCGAGCGCTCCGACAGTGCGGTGAGTGCCCGGAGGTACAGCGGAAGCCTGGCGACGGTGGCCTCGGGAATCCCTCGGCTGCGGGTCGCCGGTCGGTGTGTTCGGCCAGTTGCCACGGTGCTCCTGCGGGTAGAGCGGGGCTGTAGGCGGTCATACGTCCCTACATGACCGCCCCGTCGACTGCAGGCTATGTCTTTGTGAACGCGTGCACAAAGATGGTGTCCGATTTGCCCGGCCAACGTGACCGGGCTCACGCGCCCCCGGCGCGCGAACCGGGAACCGGCGCACGCGCACACGCGTTCCTTTCCCATCGGGGGCAAAGCCGCACACACTCCTCACGATCAACGCCCCCGAGACCAAGTCGCCATCGATCCTAAGCGACCATCCGGACTACTCGGACTACTCGGTCAGTGCCTTGCGCAGCCGTTCCTCGTTCACACGCCAGAAGGTGTGCTGCCTGCCGTCGACTAGGACGACCGGAATCTGCTCCCAGTACTCGTCATGGAGTCGGGGGTCCTGGGTGATGTCCTTCCCTTCCCAGGGGACACCGAGGTCGCCGCACACCTTCTCGACGACGAGCTGTGCGTCATCACACAGATGGCAGCCGGGTTTGCGGATGAGGGTGACGAGATGGTTCTCGGAGTACTGAGAGGACTGCGGGGCCTGCGGGGTCTGCGGGGTCTGCGCGGGCTTCCGTCGGAAGAGGGGACTCATGCCGCCCATTCTCGCGCGCACGGCGACACCGGCCGGCCCTCCGGCGGTGAGCGGCCCGCCCGCCGAACCGGCACGCCGACACGCCTGTGGAACCGGCCCTTTAACGGCGCGGTCGCCCAGAGTTCACGGCCTGCGAACCTCTCGACTCCGAAGCCTCCGAACAAACTGGCTATGCTCACGGACATGGCCGCTCTCGGATGGCTCTCTCCCCGTAGGCGCTCCGCCACGGCGCGGAGCGTGTTGGCAGGCGAGGCCTCGGCGGAGGCAGCCCGCAAGTCCACCCAGGAAGACACCGGAACCGCCACCGCCGGCGAGGAGCCGGACTTCCCGGTCCACGGCGACGACAGAGCCGCTGCCTTCTTCGACCTCGACAACACCGTGATGCAGGGCGCCGCGCTGTTCCACTTCGGCCGCGGCCTGTACAAGCGGAAGTTCTTCGAGACCCGCGACCTGGCCCGGTTCGCCTGGCAGCAGGCGTGGTTCCGGCTCGCCGGCATCGAGGACCCCGAGCACATGCAGGACGCCCGCGACTCCGCGCTGTCGATCGTCAAGGGCCACCGCGTCTCCGAGCTGCGGTCCATCGGCGAGGAGATCTACGACGAGTACATGGCCGAGCGGATCTGGCCGGGCACCCGCGCGCTGGCGCAGGCCCACCTGGACGCGGGCCAGAAGGTCTGGCTGGTCACGGCGGCGCCGGTGGAGATCGCCCAGGTGATCGCCCGCCGCCTCGGCCTGACCGGCGCGCTCGGCACGGTGGCCGAGTCGATCGGCGGCGTCTACACGGGCAGGCTGGTCGGCGAACCGCTGCACGGCCCGGCGAAGGCCGAGGCGGTGCGGGCGCTCGCGGCGGCGGAGGGCCTGGACCTGTCCCGCTGCGCCGCCTACAGCGACTCCCACAACGACATCCCGATGCTGTCGCTCGTCGGCCACCCCTACGCGATCAACCCGGACTCCAAGCTGCGCAAGCACGCCCGCGAGCTGGAATGGCGCCTGCGCGACTACCGCACGGGCCGCAAGGCGGCCAAGGTCGGCATCCCCGCGGCCGCGGGCGTCGGCGCGGTGGCCGGCGGCACCGCGGCGGCCATCGCGCTGCACCGCCGCCGCCGGTGACGCGGTCCGCCCCGGTCCGTTCCGTGTGACGTCCCCGCGAGACACCCCTCCAGCCCCCTTTGCCCGCCCCTTACCCACATCGAGCACAACACGTTCTGTAGCCATCAAGAATCCGGGCCATTTCGGTCATCAATCGATCGTTCTGGCGCACCTGAACGAGCGTCAATCGGGCACAGAAGCGACGTAATCGATGATTTGAGCAACTGGGCGTAGCAGAGCCTGCACGAAGCGTTATTCTCCTCAGACGCATTCCGGTGCCCTACCGTCGCCACGACGGGTGAATGGTTCCGTACTGCACGTGATGGAAGCTCTGCCTCTGGGAGTCCCGTGTACCCACACGTCGGGGTTGACGCCTCGGGCCTGGCTACGCTGCGCGCAACGGTCAAATCAGCCCAAGAATTGTTGCGCGGCCTCGTCCCCACCGCGTATGCCGTCCCGGCCCTTGCCACGGCCACCGCCCCCGTCGGCCCGTGCTACGCCCTGGCCGAGGGCAGCGCCGCCGTCGGCAGACGCGCGCGTTCGTCCTCGTCCGGGGCCGCCACCACCCACCGCCGCCCCGCCGCCGACAGCGACAGCGCCCGCATGATGGACCTGGTCGAGCGGGCCCAGGCGGGCGAGGCCGACGCCTTCGGCCGGCTCTACGACCAGTACAGCGACACCGTCTACCGCTACATCTACTACCGCGTGGGCGGCAAGGCGACCGCCGAGGACCTCACCAGCGAGACCTTCCTGCGGGCCCTGCGGCGCATCGGCACCTTCACCTGGCAGGGCCGCGACTTCGGCGCCTGGCTCGTCACCATCGCCCGCAACCTGGTCGCGGACCACTTCAAGTCCAGCCGCTTCCGGCTGGAGGTCACCACCGGCGAGATGCTCGACGCGAACGAGGTCGAGCGCTCCCCCGAGGACTCCGTCCTCGAATCCCTCTCCAACGCCGCCCTGCTCGACGCCGTACGACGACTCAACCCGCAGCAGCAGGAGTGCGTGACCCTGCGCTTCCTGCAAGGCCTCTCGGTCGCCGAGACCGCCCGCGTCATGGGCAAGAACGAGGGCGCCATCAAGACGCTCCAGTACCGGGCCGTACGCACCCTCGCCCGACTGCTCCCGGACGACGCGCGCTGAGCTCCCGGCGCCCTCGACGCGCCGCACCGGAACTCTTCACCCACTCTCCGCACTCGTCAAATCACCTCTAGTGAGCGCCAGTTGAGTCCACGGTCCGATCCCCCACGGTCCGTAACCCAAGTGCCGCGCCGCTCGTTGTGCGGGATGCAGGCTCCCTGTGGTCACTCCCTGGCCGACGCCGATCACACGATCGAGTGGCCCCGATCAGGGGGTGCAACCCTCAGGACCCCCTGGGGAGTCGACCGTCATGACGAGAGGAGGTGCCGCCAGTGATCGCGAACGTATCGGCACACCGGCGGGCGAGCGCCTTCGCCCAGGCTCTGGAGGAGCAGTCCGATCCCGGGGCGGCGGCCGAGCAGTCCGAAGGACCGGCGACCACCGGGGCCGACGCGGAGCAGACCGAGCAGGGTCGTCTACTGACCCTCGCCACCGGCCTGCGGACGCTGCCCCGGCCCGAGCTGGACCCCGAGGTCAAGGTCGTCCAGCGGGCCCAGTTGGTGGCCGCTTTCGAGGCCATGCTGCAGGAGGGCACCGCGGGCGGCGGGGCGACGGACACGTCCGTTCCGGAGCAGCGCCGGGCGCGCGGCACCCACCGGGCGACCCCGCTGAAGAGGTTCCGGCCGCGCTCGCGGCTGGCCAAGGGCCTCACCGCGGGCGGGCTGAGCGTGAGTGTGGCCGCCGGAGCCTTCGGAGGAGTCGCCGCCGCCAGTTCGGACGCCCTGCCCGGCGACTCGCTCTACGGCCTCAAGCGCGGCATAGAGGACTTCCGCCTCGGCCTCGCCGACGGGGACGACGAGCGCGGCCGGGCCTACCTGGACCTGGCGTCGACCCGGCTGAGCGAGGCACGCCGCCTGATGGAGCGCGATCGTGGCGGGCCCCTGGACCACGAATCGCTCGGCGAGGTCCGCCGCGCCCTGTCCGGCATGCGGCACGACGCGTCCGAGGGCCACCGCCTGCTCAGCGCGGCCTACGCCCGCGACCCCGAATCGCTGGCCCCCATGCAGGCCCTCTCCGCCTTCTCCCGCAACCACCGGGAGACGTGGGGAGCACTGCGCGAGCGGCTGCCCGTGCAGCTCGGGGACGTCAGCGAGCAGGTCTCGTCGGTGCTCGACGCCATAGAGGACGACGTGGCCCCGCTGCAGTCCATGCTGCCGCAGCCACCGGCCCAGGACGACGACAGCGGGGACGCCGGCGAACCGAGCGGTTCGGAGCCGACGACCACCGGCACCCCCGGCTCCGGCCCCTCGCCGACGCCCGGCGCCTCCGACACCGGCACGCCCGACGACGGGCGCCCCGACAGCGGACGCCCCAGCGAGTCGGCCGCCCCCGGCCAGGACGACGGGCTGCTCGGCGGCGGCACCGGCGACCTGCTCGACCCGCCCGAGGACCCCGGCGGCGCCTCCCCGTCCACGGGCGCCACCACCCCGCCCGCCGAGCCCGACGTCACCCTCCCCCCGCTGCTCCCGGGCCTCCTGCCCGGCCTGGGCATCGAAGCGGAGGACGCGGAATGAGACGGTGGGGGTGCCCCTGCGCAAGGGGCACCCCCACCGTCGTACCGGCACCTGTCAGAAGACCGCCGACACAGAAGACCGTCGGCACAGAAGAACACCGGCACAGAAGAACACCGGTTCAGAAGAACACCGACCGCCGCTGCACCAGCAGCTTGTAGAGCGTGTGCTGGATCTGCTCCCGCACCTGGTCGGTGAGGTTGAACATCAGCATGGGGTCCTCGGCGGCCTCCGGCGGATAGCCGTCCGTGCGGATCGGCTCACCGAACTGGATCGTCCACTTCGTCGGCAACGGCACCGCACCCAGCGGACCGAGCCACGGGAAGGTCGGCGTCAGCGGGAAGTACGGGAAGCCCAGCAGCCGTGCCAGCGTCTTGGCGTTGCCGATCATCGGGTAGATCTCCTCCGCCCCCACCACCGAGCAGGGGATGATCGGCGCACCCTGCCGCAGCGCCGTGGAGACGAAACCGCCGCGCCCGAACCGCTGGAGCTTGTACCGCTCGCTGAACGGCTTGCCAATGCCCTTGAAGCCCTCCGGCATCACGCCGACCAGCTCCCCCTGCGCGAGCAGGCGCTCGGCGTCCTCCGCGCAGGCCAGGGTGTGTCCCAGCTTGCGGGCCAGCTCGTTGACCACCGGCAGCACGAACACCAGGTCCGCCGCCAGCAGGCGCAGATGCCGGTCGCCCGGATGGTGGTCGTGCACGGCGACCTGCATCATCAGACCGTCCAGCGGCAGCGTCCCGGAGTGGTTGGCGACGATCAGCGCGCCGCCCTCGGCCGGGATGTTCTCCACGCCCTTCACCTCGACCCGGAAGTACTTCTCGTACACCGGGCGCAGCAGGGACATCAGCACCTGGTCGGTGAGCTCGGCGTCGTAGCCGAAGTCGTCGACCTCGTAGTCGCCGGTGAGCCGGCGGCGCAGGAAGGCGAGGCCGCCCGCGATACGCCGCTCCAGACCGCCGTCCGCGTCCCGCGACCGCGGCGCGGGCGTCCCGGGCGACTCGTCCGCCACGGGGACGTCGTCCTGCGTGGCGGCCCCCCGCACCGGCAGCGGCTGCACCTCGCGTACCGGCACCGCGTCCGCCGCCGTGCCCTTGCGCCGGCCTCCCCCGCCACGGCGTCGCGCCGGGCGCTGACCCTCGCCCCCGCCGCTCGCGCCGCTCCCCCGGGACCGGTCGTCGTCGAACGGAATGACCTTGGCGTCCGCCATCGTTGATGCGCTCCTCAGTTGGCGCTCTGCGTCGGGAGGTGGCCGCTGCCCCGCAGGGACAGCTCCGCGATCCGGTCGACGGCCCCCGCGAGGGCCTCGGGTCGCAGCAGCCCGGCCCCACGGCCGCGCGCGAAGTCCGCGAACGTGTCGGCCGTCGTGTACTTCGGCCGGAAACCCAGGGTTTCTCGCATCTGCGTGGTGTCCACCACCCGACCGTGGGTGAGCAGTCGGATCTGCTCGGGGGAGAAGTCCGTCATCCCCAGCGTACGCACGAGCGAGCCCGCCCAGGTGACCGCGGGCAGCAGCAGCGGCACGGTGGGGCGGCCCAGCCGGCGCGAGCACTGGGACAGCGTCAGGACCCCGTCGCCGGCGATGTTGAAGGTGCCGCTGTTCAGCGTGGACCGGCGCGGCTCGCGCGAGGAGAGGCGCAGCACCTCGATCACGTCGTCCTCGTGCACGAACTGCAGCCGCGGGTCGTACCCGAACACCGTCGGCAGCACCGGCAGCCCGAAGTACGAGGCGAGCGGGGTGTCCGCGTCCGGCCCCAGGATGTTGGCGAACCGCAGCACCGTCACCGCCACGTCGGGCCGGCGACGGGCGAAGCCCCGTACGTACCCCTCGACCTCCACCGCGTCCTTGGCGAAGCCGCCGCTGGGCAGCGACTTGGGCGCGGTGGTCTCGGTGCAGACGGCCGGGTCCCGGGGCGCGGACCCGTAGACGTTCGTACTGGACTTCACCACGAGCCGCTGCACACTCGGCGACTTCTGGCAGGCGCCGAGCAGCTGCATCGTGCCGATGACGTTGGTCTCCTTGACCGACGTACGGCTGCCGCCGCCCAGCGGCGTGCCCGTGACGTCCAGGTGGACGACCGTGTCGGCGCCCGTCTCGGCGAGCACCCGGCCGATGGCCGACTGCCGGATGTCGGCCTGGACGAAGTCGGCGCCGCCCAGATGGTGCTCCGGCGCGACGGCGTCCACGGCGACGACCCGGTCCACGTCCGGGTCACGCTGGACGCGCCGCACGAACCGGCCCCCCAACGGACGGGCCACCCCGGTCACGAGCACGATCTTGCCCAAGATCAGCGCCTTTCTTCCGCCCTACTGCGTACCCTGCCGCGTTCCCGCCTGCGGGCCAACTTAGCCGGTCGGTGTTGCGCCGTGATGACCGCCGGATGCAGCACGTGACGAGAAATCGCGGGTCGTGACAGGCCCCGCTACCGGGGATACGACTGTGGCCCCCCACCGGATGCGGTGGGGGGCCACAGGTACACGCTGACGGCGCAGCGTCGCCTACTTCTTGTTGCGACGCTGAACGCGCGTGCGCTTGAGCAGCTTGCGGTGCTTCTTCTTGGCCATCCGCTTGCGCCGCTTCTTGATAACAGAGCCCACGACTACCCTCGCTCACTTCTCATCACTCGGTTGTTTGGGCGCCATGGGCCCACACGACCTACGAGGGGCTAGCCTACCCGCCCGAGCGCTGAGCTCGTAATCGAGGTCGTCAGGCCGTTTCCACCCCCACATAGCTCTCGCGGAGGTACTCGTGAACCGCTTGCTCCGGGACGCGGAACGACCGTCCCACCCGGATCGCGGGCAGATGACCGCTGTGCACCAACCGGTACACGGTCATCTTGGACACGCGCATCACCGAGGCGACCTCCGCCACGGTAAGGAACTGAACCTCGTTCAGAGGCCTTTCGCCAGCTGCAGCCATGACACACCTGCACCTTCCGCACTCGACGGCCACCGGCTTCCCCTTCCGGTGACTCTTCGTCGCTGCGTGCTCACTCCCCAATGTAGGGGCGGGTGATGCGAATGGGGAAGAGGTGCACCCATCGCTTCCCTACCGTGACAGACACGCCCGATTGAGTACGTAGTGGGTAAGCGGTCGGTAGTACTCGGACCGCACAGCGTCATCAAGTGGAACGGCCACGGACACGGACCCCTCCGCCTCCCCGACGAAGAGCGCGGGATCGTCCGTATCGGCCGGCCCGACCGCCTCGAACCCCAGCTGACCTGCACCGCAGACCCAACCGTGGTCCCCGATCACCAGCTCGGGAAGCGGCCCTCCGGCCTCGGCCGCGGCGGCCAGCGCGGTACGAACCGGGAGCGGCGAATGCGTGTGTGCGCCGGGCTCACCACCGGCGCGTCCCGCGGCGGGTTCCCTCACCAACCCGACTCCTCGGACGTAGTCGAGGTTGTATGTGCGTAGACCGAACCGGGTCGTTATGTCGACACAGCGACCCTGCGCCGGAGTGAGGACGGCACATCCCGCCGCCGACAACGCCTCGGCCAAGGTGGCGTAGAAACCGAGTAGTCGATGCGGGTGCCCGGTGCCGAGGAGGACCGGCCCGCGACGCGCGGCGACCGCGGCGAGCCGGTCGGCGAAGGCATCGAGGGCGGCCAGGGTCCGATCGGGATCGATCACATCCTGACCCGAAGTATCGCGCGGATCGGCCGAAACCCCACACCTCTCCGCCATCAGTCCGAGCAGGTCCCGGTGCCCCCAGTCCCCCTCCGGGTCGATCCCGATCAGCGCCCGCGGATCCCGGGCGGCGAACAACCGGTAGCTCCGCAGACTCACCTCCCGGGGAGTCGCCACGGCCCCGGCAAGACGAACGTCCAGAAGATGAGCGCGAAGAGCACCACGGGTCAGCACAGAACCGATGCTGACGGTTCCCCCACCCTCACGACGAGGAACGCCCGAATCTACCCACGGTCGGCGTAACCCCGCCGCCGAGCTCGCAGGTCGCGCCGCGGACACCGGTGAGCCGCGGGCACCGGGCCCCCACGAGGCACCTCACCTCACGCCAGAAGCCCCCGCAACGGAAACACCGCCCGCCGAGCAGCCACCACCGCCTGGTCCAGCCGGTCCGCAGGGTCGTACCCCGCCTCCCACGGCACCCACGACACCGGCCACCGGCCATCCGTCATCCGCATCGGCCCCAACTGCCGGGTCCGCGCGAACACCTCCTGACGCCACCCCTCAGGAATCACCGTCTCCGGCTCCACCGGCCGCCCGGCCGCGATCCCCACCAGATGCGTCCACGACCGCGGCACCACGTCCACGACGGCGTATCCGCCCCCGCCCAACGCCACCCACCGCCCCGCGGCGTACTCGTGCGCCAGCTCATGGCACGCCACCTGCACCGCCCGCTGCGCGTCCAGCGACACCGCGAGATGCGCCAGCGGATCCTCGAAGTGCGTGTCCGCCCCGTGCTGCGTCACCAGCACCTGCGGCCGGAAGTCCGCGATCACCTCCGGTACCACCGCGTGGAAGGCCCGCACCCACCCGGCGTCCCCGGTACCCGCCGGCAACGCGACGTTCACCGCCGAACCCTCCGCGCAGTCGGCCCCGGTCTCCTGCGGCCACCCCGTCTGCGGGAACAGCGTCCGCGGATGCTCGTGCAGCGAGACCGTCAGAACCCGCGGATCCTCCCAGAACGCCGCCTGCACCCCGTCCCCGTGGTGCACGTCCACATCCACGTACGCGACCCGCTCGGCCCCCAGCTCCAACAGCCGCGCGATCGCCAACGCCGCGTCGTTGTAGACGCAGAACCCGGACGCCGCGCCCGGCATCGCATGGTGCAGCCCGCCCGCGAAGTTCACCGCGTGCAGCGCGTCCCCATGCCACACCGCCTCCGCCGCCCCCACCGACTGCCCCGCGATCAGTGCGGACACCTCGTGCATCCCCGCGAAGGCCGGGTCGTCGACCGTTCCCAGCCCGTACGCCCCGTCCGCGGCGCGAGGGTCCACGGAGGCCGCCCGCACGGCGTCGATGTAGTCCTCCCGGTGGACGAGCCGCAGCGTCGACTCCCCGGCCGGTCGCGCGGCGACGACGTCCACCTCCCGGTCGAGCCCCAGGGCACCGACCAGACTTCGCGTCAGGGCCAGCCGGACGGGATCCATCGGATGCTCCGGGCCGAAGTCATACCCCGTTACTGCCTCGTCCCACATCAGCTGTGCGCGACCGCTCATGCCCGCCACCGTATCGGTCGGTCCGCGGCTCGAACGACCGGGCGTACACGAGCGTCACCAGGACCAACACCATCGGTACGAGCATGGCCCCGCGGTAGCTCCAGGAGTCCCCGAGCGCCCCCACCAGCGGCGAACCGACCAGAAAGCCCACGTAGTTGAAGACATTGAGCCGTGCCACCGCCGCGTCGGACGCCCCCGGGCCGTGCCGGCCGTCAGTGGCGAGCCGTCCCGCCGCCGCGAACGTCTGCGGCACCAGCACGCACAGTCCGAGCCCCAGCAGGGTGAACCCCAGCATCCCCACCCAGGCCGTCGGCGCCCCCGCCACCACGGCGAACCCGCCCGCGGCCACCACCGCACCACCCCGCACCACCGCCACGGCTCCGAACCGTCGCACCCCGAGGTCCCCGACGGCCCGCCCCACCAGCGTGGTCACCATGTACACGTTGTACGGCACGGTGGCCAGCTGCTCCGAACTCCCGAGCACGTCCTGGAGGTACTTCGCGCTCCAGTTGGAGACGGTCGAGTCCCCGATGTACGCGAAGGTCATCACCAGACACAGCGGCAGCAACACCTTGAAGCCGACGCCGACGGCCTCCCCCTTCTGCGGCTCCCCCGCCCCACCGGCACCCTCCCTGTCGGCATACCACCGGCTCCCCAGCAACGCGGCCGGCAGCAACACCACCACGACCGGCAGGTACGCCACCCACAACGCCAGCTCCCCGTGCGCCGCCACCCAGGCCAGCGACGCCCCGAGGATCCCGCCGAGGCTGTAGGCCGCGTGGAACCCGAGCATGATGCTGCGCCCGTACGCCCGCTGCAGACTGACGCCGAGCATGTTCATCGACGCGTCCAGCGCCCCCACCGCGAGCCCGAAGGCGGCCAGCGCCACCGCCAGCACCGCCATCCGGTCGCCCGCCCCGACGCCGAGCAGCGCCAGGAGCACGACGGGCTGGGACCAGCGCAGCAACCGGCTGGGCGGGACCCGCCGTACCAGCCGCTCGGTCGCCACGCTCCCGACGCCGGCCAGGACGGGTACGGCGGCCAGGAAGACCGGCAGCAGCGCGTCGGAGACGCCGTACCGGTCCTGGATGGCCGGGATACGCGTCACGAGCAGAGCGAAGGCGACGCCCTGCGCGAAGAACCCGAACGCGAGCGAGGCCCTGCCGTGCCGCGGCACATCAGTCATGGCGGCGAGCGTAGGGCTCCGGCCTACCCGTGGGTAGGTCCAGCCGGAGCTGTATTCGGCTCAGCTCCAGCCGGAGCCCGCCCACGCCTCGGATGATGTGCCTCAGGTCAGGCCAGCAGCTCGGCCAGCTCTGCCATGTCGCCGAAGAGCCGCGTGGCCCCGGCGAGCTTGGCGGACGGGGTCATCGCGGTGAATCCGTACACGTCCATCCCGGCCGCGACAGCCGCCCGCACGCCGAGCGGACTGTCCTCGACCACGACACACCGCTCCGGCGCGACCCCCATCCGCTCGGCCGCGTGCAGGAACAGGTCCGGCGCCGGCTTGCCCCGCCCCACGTCCTGGGAGCTGAAGATCCGCTCGCCGTCGAACCACCGGTCCAGCCCGGTCTTCCGGTGCCCTACGCGAATCCGCTCATGGCTCCCGGAAGAAGCCACGCAGTAGGCGACCCTGTCCGCCGTGAGCTTCTCGAGCACGTCCACGGCCCCCGGGACGGGCTCCAGGTCCCGCTCGAAGGCAGCGAACACCCGCCCGTGGAAGACGTCGTCGAAGTCCTCGGGCAACCGACGCCCCGTCCGCTCCAGGATGAGGTCATGGACCCGGTGCATCGCGGCCCCCATGTAGTCCCGGAGGGAGTCGTCGTACGACGTCGGGTGCCCCAGCTCGGTCAGGTAGCCGGCCAGCAACCGGTTGGAGATCGGTTCACTGTCGACGAGGACCCCGTCGTTGTCGAAGATAACCAGGTCGTAGCGCATACAAGAGACAGTAGACGCAGAAAACCCCGCACCATAACGGTGCGGGGTTCCCCTCTCTACCAAAAATTGTTCGGCGGCGTCCTACTCTCCCACAGGGTCCCCCCTGCAGTACCATCGGCGCTGTAAGGCTTAGCTTCCGGGTTCGGAATGTAACCGGGCGTTTCCCCTACGCTATGACCACCGAAACACTATGA
>NZ_JAGMUE010000019.1:0-49966 GCF_019049165.1 Streptomyces sp. AC627_RSS907 | reverse complement strand
ACCATGCCGGAAGATGCGCCGATGCTCGTCATGCGTCAACGGTACGTGAGCGCCGCCCCTGGGGGCAGGCTGTGCGGGGCGGTGGGGTGGGCGGCGGGCGGGCGGTGCCACGGGGCGGCCGGTGGGGTGGCGACACCGGTGCGGGGCGGGGTGGGACGCGCGGCCCGGCGCGACGGGTGCCTCCCCGGCCGTTCGGCACGGAGCGAGGCACGGCCGCCGGCGGCCACGGCGTCCCGGCCACGGCGTCCCGGCTACGGCGTCAGGGCCGTAGCCGCCCGGTCCAGCGCCCTCTGGGCGGCCCACGCGTCCGTCGTGTCGTGCGCCAGGAAGGCGAAGCCCAGCAGGCGGCCGTCGGCGGTGACCACCGTGCCGGCGAGGGTGTTGACGCCCGTCAGGGTGCCGGTCTTGGCGCGGACGTGGCCGGCCGCTCCGTCGGTGTAGCGGTCGGCCAGCGTGCCGGTGAAGCCGGCGACCGGGAGGCCCGTGAGGACGGGGCGGAGCTCGGGGCGGGCCGGGTCGGCGGCCTTGGCGAGCAGGGCGGTGAGCAGGTCGGCGGTGATCCGGTCCGTGCGGTCCAGGCCGCTGCCGTCGTGGAAGCGAGCGCCGCGCACGGGGAGGCCCAGCTGTTTCAGGCGGGCCGTGACGGCGGCGGAGACACCGTCGAAGTCGGCGGGCTCGCCGGTGGCCACGGCGGTGTGGCGGGCCAGGGCCTCGGCGAGGTCGTTGTCGCTGTTGGTCAGCATCCGCTCGACCAGGGCGGTCACGGGGGGCGAGGAGACGGTGGCGAGGGTGTCGGCGCGGTCGGTGGCCTCGGCGGGGCCCGGGGGCGACGCGGTGATGCCGTGCTCCTCCAGGAAACCGGCGAAGGTGCCGGCCGCGTCCGCCGCCGGGTCCGCCGCGCGGGGGGCCGGGCCGCTGGTGGAGTCGTCCGTACGGGCCTCGTCGGCCATCAGGGCGGTGACGCGGGCGAGGTTCTCGTTGACGCCGATCGGGTGCGTCTCGGTACCGGAGTAGAGCGTCGTGTCGTACGACAGCGTCACCTTGCGCAGGTCCCGCTTCTTCAGGGCCGTGGCGGTCTTCTCGGCGAGGGCGCGCAGGCTGGCGAGGCCCCGGGCGTCCTCCCGCGCGGTGAGGGTGGGGTCGCCGCCGCCGATCAGGACGAGTTCGCCGGTGCCGGGCTCCAGGGCGGTGCGGGTGGTGAGGCGGTGGTCGGGGCCGAGGGCGGTGAGGGCGGCGACGGCGGTGGCGATCTTGGTGGTGGAGGCCGGGGTGAGGGGGAGGCCGGCGCCGAGGCCGTAGAGGCGCTTGCCGGTGGTGAGGTCGACGACGGCCGCCCCGCGGCGGGCGCCGAGCGCCGGGTCCTCCAGGAGCGGGCCGAGGACGTCACTCACGGCCTTCCCGCCGGGCGCCGCCTTGGCGCCGCCCGGCACGCCGTCCGAGGCGCCGCCGAGCCCGGCCAGGACGGGTCCGGCGCTGGGAGCGGGGCGGGGCGCTCCGGACGTCGTACCGGAGTCCGCGGTTCCGTGGCCGTGATCCGCGTCACCCGCCTGCTCCCACGCGACGGCCCGGTCCCGCTCGGCCGTACGCTGACCCGTGGAGTCCCAGGGGCCGGCGGCGGTCACCACACCGGCGGCCAGGGCCAGCCCGGCCGTGGCGGCACCGGCGGTGTACTGCCAGGTCTTCGGCCTGGTGATCCGGGCGAGCTGCGGCACGGTGGCCCGTGCGAACCGCGCGATCCGCGGTTCGGCGGCCCGCACGGCACGTGCGAGGCGCGGACGTACGGCGTCCGCTGCCCGCGCCACACGCGGTCTCGCGGCCCGCCAAGGCCTCAGCTCTGGCACTACCACCAGCCCCTTTCGCGATCACACACCTGCGTGAGGGACACTTAACCACCAGAACGATGTGCTGATCATGGAGGAGCGTCCGGTGGAGTTCGACGTCACGATCGAGATCCCGAAGGGTTCGCGGAACAAGTACGAGGTGGACCACGAGACGGGTCGGATCCGCCTGGACCGTCGGCTCTTCACCTCGACCGCCTACCCGACCGACTACGGCTTCGTCGAGAACACCCTCGGCGAGGACGGCGACCCGCTGGACGCGCTGGTCATCCTGGACGAGCCGACCTTCCCGGGCTGCCTCATCCGCTGCCGCGCGATCGGCATGTTCCGGATGACGGACGAGGCCGGCGGCGACGACAAGCTGCTGTGCGTCCCGTCGACCGACCCGCGCGTGGAGCACCTGCGGGACATCCACCACGTGTCGGAGTTCGACCGCCTGGAGATCCAGCACTTCTTCGAGGTCTACAAGGACCTGGAGCCCGGCAAGTCCGTCGAGGGCGCCAACTGGGTCGGCCGCACCGACGCCGAGATCGAGATCGAGCGGTCCTACAAGCGTTTCAAGGAGCAGGGCGGCCACTGAGCAGCACCCCTCCCGCCCATCCTGTGACGGGCCGCACGCACACGCGTGCGGCCCGTTCGCGTTTGGGTACGCATACTGAGGGCTACAGGGGGGCCGTGCACGCATCAGGGAGCGCTACGCAAGTGACGGAGGCGGAGGACCGCAAACCGCAGACGGACGAGGCCCGCAGTGCCTTCCGGCAGCCCGGTGGGGTCGCGACGCCGGCCGACGGCGAGTCGTCGACGACGTCCGAGTTCGAGATCCCGCAGGGCCTGGCCGTCCCGCGGCACACCGGCACGGAGTCCGAGACCACCTCGGAGTTCGCGCTGCCGGAAGGGCTGGACGTGCCCCCGGCGCCGCCCGCCGAGGGCGAGGGGTCGGCGTTCAGCACGCCGAGCACGTACAGCGCGTGGACCGCGCCGACCGCGTTCACGCCGGCGAGCGGCGTCCCGATGCTGAGCCTCACCAAGGACGTGCCCTGGCAGGACCGGATGCGCGCGATGCTGCGGATGCCGGTGGCCGAGCGGCCCGCGCCCGAGACGGTCCAGCGGCACGACGACGAGACGGGCCCCGCCGTGCCGCGCGTGCTCGACCTGACGCTGCGCATCGGTGAGCTGCTCCTGGCGGGCGGTGAGGGCGCCGAGGACGTGGAGGCGGCGATGTTCGCCGTCTGCCGTTCCTACGGTCTGGACCGCTGCGAGCCGAACGTCACCTTCACCCTGCTGTCGATCTCCCACCAGCCGTCCCTGGTGGAGGATCCGGTGACGGCCTCGCGGACGGTACGCCGCCGGGGCACCGACTACACCCGGCTCGCGGCCGTCTTCCAGCTGGTGGACGACCTCAGCGACCCGGAGGCGCACATCTCCCTGGAGGAGGCCTACCGGCGCCTCGCCGAGATCCGCCGCAACCGGCACCCCTACCCCACGTGGGTGCTGACCACGGCGAGCGGTCTGCTGGCGGGCGCGGCCTCGCTGCTCGTCGGCGGTGACGTGATCGTGTTCTTCGCCGCCCTGTTCGGCGCGATGCTCGGCGACCGGCTGGCCTGGCTGTGCGCGGGCCGGGGGCTGCCCGAGTTCTACCAGTTCGCGGTGGCCGCGATGCCGCCGGCCGCGATCGGCATCACGCTGACGCTGGCGCACGTCGACGTGAAGGCGTCCGCGGTCATCACCGGTGGCCTGTTCGCGCTGCTGCCGGGGCGGGCACTGGTCGCGGGGGTGCAGGACGGTCTGACCGGGTTCTACATCACCGCCGCCGCGCGTCTGCTGGAGGTCATGTACTTCTTCGTCAGCATCGTCGGCGGGGTGCTGATCGTGCTGTACTTCGGCGTCCAGCTGGGCGCCAAGCTCAACCCGGACGCCGCACTGGGCACGGGCGACCAGCCGGTGGTGCAGATCCTCGCGTCGATGCTGCTGTCGCTGGCCTTCGCGATCCTGCTCCAGCAGGAACGATCCACCGTGCTGGCGGTGACGCTGAACGGGGGCGTCGCCTGGTGCGTGTACGGCGCCATGCACTACGCGGGCGACATCTCACCGGTGGCCTCCACGGCCGCCGCGGCGGGACTGGTGGGCCTGTTCGGACAGCTGATGTCCCGGTACCGGTTCGCGTCGGCGCTGCCGTACACGACCGCGGCGATCGGGCCGCTGCTGCCCGGTTCGGCGACGTACTTCGGGCTGCTGGCGATCGCGCAGAGCGAGGTCGACGCGGGACTGCTGTCGCTGTCGAAGGCCGTGGCGCTGGCGATGGCCATCGCCATCGGGGTGAACCTCGGCGGGGAGATCTCCCGGCTGTTCCTGAAGGTGCCGGGGGCCGCGAGTGCGGCGGGGCGCCGGGCGGCGAAGCGGACGCGGGGCTTCTAGCACCGGGGCGCCCCCGGGCCCGGGGTTTCCTGCCGGTCGACGGGCGCGGGCTCGTCATGGCTGGTCGTGGCTGGTCGCGCCCACGCCGCGGAGCCGCACATCGATACGGCCCCGCGCCCCCTGGACGGGTTCAGCGCCCCTGGTTGTAGGGGTACTGCCCGCCCTGCTGGTCACCGTAGGGCTGCTGCTGTCCGTACCCCTGCTGGTCACCGTAGGGCTGCTGCTGTCCGTACCCCTGCGGGTACTGCTGGGCGTACTGCTGCTGCTGGCCGTAGTCCTGGTCGCCGTAGCCCTGTCCGTACTGCTGCTGGGGCTGCTGCGGCTGCTGGTACGGGTCCACGCGGCGCAGCTGGGTCGTCGCGTCGTCCATGACCGGGTACGGGGGCTGCTGCTGGGCCGCCGGCGGCCGCGGCTCGGTGGCGGCGGCGCGCTTCTTCTTGCCGCGTTCGCGGAGGTACTCGATCGCGATCGGGACGACCGAGACCACGACGATCAGGACGAGGATGGCCTCGACGTTGGTCCGGATGAACTCGATCTGGCCGAGCCAGTAGCCCGCGAGGGTGACGCCCGTGCCCCAGGCCACGCCGCCGATGACGTTGTACGTGAGGAAGGTGCGGTACTGCATGCGTCCGGCGCCCGCCACGATGGGGGCGAAGGTGCGCACGATCGGCACGAAGCGGGCCAGGACGATCGCCTTGGGGCCGTACTTCTCCATGAACTCGTGGGCCTTCTCCAGGTTCTCCTGTTTGAAGAGCTTGGAGTTGGGGCGGTTGAAGAGCCTGGGGCCGAAGAACTTGCCGATCATGTAACCCACTTGGTCACCGATGACGGCGGCCAGCACGATCAGGACGCACACCAGCCACAGCGGCTGGCTGATGTACTCGCCCTGGGCGACGAAGAGGCCCGCGGTGAACAGCAGCGAGTCGCCGGGCAGGAACGCGAAGAGGCCGGACTCGGCGAAGACGATCAGCAGGATGCCGGGCAGACTGAAGGTCTCGATCAGATAGTCCGGGCTGATCCACTCGGGGCCGAGCGCAAGCGTGGTCACGGGATTGTGGCTCCTGCTGCTGGGGGAGGCGGGCTGGACCTGGCTGCCCAAACGTACAACGCAGCCGTGGCGTACCAGGTTCCACGGGGGTTTTCGGGGTGCACTGTGACGCGGCCCGGGGAAACCTGAGAACCATGGGTATTGAAGAATACGGCGGCGGACAGAGTCCTCAGCCCGAGGTACTCGTCGTGACCACGAACGACCTGCCCGGCCACCGCGTGCAGGAGGTGCTCGGGGAGGTCTTCGGGCTGACCGTGCGTTCCCGGCACCTGGGGAGCCAGATCGGTGCGGGGCTGAAGTCGCTGGTCGGCGGTGAGCTGCGCGGTCTCACCAAGACACTGGTCGAGACCCGCAACGAGGCCATGGCGCGGCTCGTCGAGCAGGCACGCGCGCGGGGGGCCAACGCGGTACTGGCGTTCCGCTTCGACGTGACGGAGGCGGCGGACGTGGGCACCGAGGTGTGCGCGTACGGGACGGCGGTGGTCGTGGCCCGGGAGTGAGCCGGGTCACGACCACCGGCCTCAGGCCGTGTGCCGGGCGGCGTTGGCGAGGATCGCGTCGCGCAGGTAGACGGCGAAGCCCGGCCGGGCTGCGTCGAGGTTCCGCGTGAAACGCTCGTCCGAGACGTACATCTCGCCCAGGCAGGTGTGCATCTCGTACCCGCAGTCGTAGTGGTTGCGGGCGATCCCCTGCCGGTGGTCCTCGGCGGCGTCCATGGCCGCCTCGGAGTCGGCGGGCTCACCGGCCTCCATCAGAGCGACGAAACGCCGGGTGAGCTCGTCGGCCTCGTCCTGGATGCGCTGCCAGTCCTCCTTGGTGTACGAGGCCGCGCGCTGCTGCGACTGGCGGTAGGCGTCGGTGTGCCCCCAGCGTTCCCGCACCTCCTCCCGGTGCTCGTCGGGGTCGAAGTCACCGAAGACCTCGAACTTCTCCTCCGGCGTGAGGTTGATCCCCATCGTGCGTGCCTCCATGGCGTGCTCCACGGCCGCCGCCATCTTCCGCAGCTTCTCGATCCGGGCGGTCAGCAGCTCGTGCTGGCGGCGCAGGTGCGCGCGCGGGTCCGCGGCCGGGTCGTCGAGCAGGACGGCGACCTCGTCGAGCGGGAAGCCCAGCTCCCGGTAGAACAGGATCTGCTGCAGCCGGTCGAGGTCGGCGTCGCTGTAGCGCCGGTGGCCCGCGTGGCTGCGCTCGCTCGGTACGAGCAGGCCGATGTCGTCGTAGTGGTGCAGGGTGCGCACCGTCACTCCGGCGAAGCCGGCCACCTGTCCCACGGAGTAGCTCACTTCCGCTCCCTTCTGTGACGCCCTCCACGCTGCCGCCTCACGCGACGTGAGGTGCAAGCCCGGGCGTCCGCGTGCCCCACCGTGAACGGCCCCGCCTTTCGCGGCGCCCGGCGCCCCGTGTCCCCCGTAGGAGCTACCCGGACTGTCCACTCGGGGGTGATTCGGGAACGTCGCCGCCTACGTAGCGTTCGTGGCAGGTCGCCGGAAGGCACGCGGCCGTTGCCCTACGGAGGTCACCATGAGTACGACGCGCACCGCGCCGCTCCAGCCCACAGGCCGGGAGGGTGGCCGGTTCTCCCAGTCTCCCCTCGTCTGGATGCTGACCGGGATAGTGGGTGTGGGTGCGGTGTCCGGGCTCACCTCGGCGGGTGGGGTGGTCGCCGTCCTGGGTGCGGTCATGGCGGTTGCCGCCTACTGGGCGGTCATGCGCTTCGTCGCCCGGCGGAGCATGCCGGAGCTCGCGAAGTCGGGGGCCGTGCCACAGACGTTGTTCGGCGCCGCGATCGGCTTCGGGTTCATCACCGTGTCGATGCTCATGCTCCTCACCGAGTTCTCGTTCGCCGAACGGCCCGGTAACGGCCTGTCGATCGTGGCGAGCATGGCCGCGATGCAGGTCGGCGCCGCCGTGACCGAGGAACTCCTCTTCCGCGGCCTCGCCCTCCAGGCGCTGGAGAAGCTGTGCGGCAGTTGGGCGGCTCTGGCGATCACCGCGGCGGTGTTCGGCGGTCTGCACCTGGCCAACCCGGACGCCACGCTGTGGACCTCGACCGCGATCGCCATCGAGGCCGGCGTCCTCCTCGGCGCCGCGTTCCTGTGGACGCGCAACATCTGGTTCGTCGTGGGCCTGCACTTCGCCTGGAACACCGCCCTGGGCCTGATCGGCATCCCGGTCTCCGGCCACGCCTCGGAGGGTCTGATGACCACCACCCCGACCGGCCCCGGCCTGCTGACCGGCGGAGAGTTCGGGCTGGAGGCGTCGATCGTGCCCGTCATCGTCAGCCTGCTGATCGCGATCCCCATGCTCATCGCCGCCCGCCGGCGGGGCAACCTGGTACCCATGCGCCGCAGGCACAGCTGAACACCCGTCGCCCGACGGCCACGAGATCTCGCCCCCGTTCGCCGTGCGAGCGGCGGCGAGATCGCCGTATGTCCACGCCTGAGGCCGTGGCACACAGGTGGTCGCGCAGTACTGCAACGGCGTACGACGTCTGCGACGCGTCCCGGCGGCTTCGGGAGGGCGGCCGGCTGATGGGCGGCGTACCGGTTCCCGCCCCACCGCGAGGTCCTGTCGGTGCCGCGGGTGGTGTGCCGCAACGGCTTCTCGGCCGACATGGCCGGCCTGCTGCCGGCCCGCTGCCGGCGGACCTGGAGCGGCGGCTGCCGGAGCCGCGCCGGCAGCCGCACCCGCTGACCCGTGACAGGGGCGCGGTGACCGGGTTCCACCACTGACGGGTCCGCCGACTGGTCAGGAGGGGAACTCGCCGCTCCTGGCCCCCGTGACGGACGCACGCACGCCCGAGGCCCTGACCGGTGCTGCCGCATCGCGGAGAGCAGAGGAGCCCGCCGTCCCGCGCATGCGGACGTCAAGGCCGGTTCGCGGCAGGACGGCCGGCGTCTGCGCGCTCACCGGCTGAGCCGTGTGAAGCGCGCCACCGCCAGTGGGAAGAACACCGCGAGGAGTGCCAGCGGCCATGCGACCGCCGCCCACACCTGGCCCGCCTCACCACCGGGGCTGCCGAACAGGTCGCGGACGGCGGTGGCGGTCTGGGACATCGGGTTCCACTGGACGACCGTGCCCAGCCAGCCCGGCATGGAGTCGGGCGTGGCGAAGGCGTTGGAGAGGAAGCCGACCGGCCAGACCAGGATCTGCACCGCCTGCACCAGCTCGGGCTTGCCGGCCAGCAGGGCCAGGAAGATGCCGATCCAGAGCATGGCGAAGCGGAAGAGCAGGAGCAGGCCGACCGCGCCGAGGAAGGCGCCGGGGCCGCCCTGAGCCCGCCAGCCGAGCGCGTACCCCACGCCGGTCAGCACGGCGAGACCGAGTGCCGACTGGAGCATGTCGGCGGCGGAACGGCCGACCAGGACGGCCCCGTCGGCCATCGGCAGGGAGCGGAAGCGGTCGATGACGCCCTTGTCGAAATCCTGGGTGACGGCGATCATCGTGCCCTCCAGGCCGAAGGCCATGGTGAGCGCCAGCATTCCGGGGACCAGGTAGTCGACGTAGTCGCCGTTCACGCCCCGGCCGCCGCCGACGAGGTAGCCGAACATCAGCAGCAGCATGACGGGGAAGACCAGGTTGACGACGACGGTGACCGGCTGCCGCGCCCAGCGGGCGAGCTCCCGGCGGGTCATGGTCCAGGAGTCGGTCAGGGCGTACGTCGCGGCGTCCTTGGTTTTCGCGCTCACACGGCCTCCTTCGTGCGGTCGGTGAGGTGCAGGAAGACCTCGTCCAGCGTCGGCCGGCGCACGGCCACGTCCTCGGCCGTCAGACCGGCCTCCTCCAGCGCCCGTACGACGGCGGAGAGCGCCGCCATGCGGTCGGCGACCGGGGCGCTGATCAGCCGGCGGTCGGGGTCGACGCGGACGCCCGTGAGCGGCAGCAGTGCCACCGCGGCGCCGAGCTGTCCGGCGTCGCGCAGGACGACGTCGACGCGGTCGCCGCCGGTGGCCGCCTTCAGCTCGTCGGCCGTGCCGTCGGCGACGACCCGGCCCGCGTCGACGACCGAGATGCGGTCGGCGAGCTGGTCGGCCTCCTCCAGGTACTGGGTGGTGAGCAGGACCGTCGTACCGCCGCCGACCAGAGAGCGGACCGACTCCCACACCTCGGCACGGCCGCGCGGGTCGAGGCCCGTGGTCGGTTCGTCCAGGAAGAGCACCTCCGGTTCGGTGATCAGGGACGCGGCCAGGTCCAGGCGGCGCCGCATGCCGCCGCTGTAGGCGCTGACCGGTTTGCGGCCGGTGTCGGCGAGGTCGAAGCGCGCCAGGAGTTCGTCGGCACGCGCGCGGGCCCGCCGGGCGCCCAGGTGGTGGAGGCGGCCGAACATCTCCAGGTTCTGCCGGCCGCCGAGCTCCTCGTCGAGCGCCGCGTGCTGGCCGAGCAGGCCGATGCGCAGCCGTACGGCGTACGCCTCGCTGACGACGTCGTGGCCCGCCACCTCGATCCGGCCCGCGTCGGGGCGCAGGAGGGTGGACAGGATGCGGACCAGGGTCGTCTTGCCCGCGCCGTTCGGCCCCAGCACCCCGTGCACCGTGCCTCGCGCGACCGTCAGGTCGAGTCCGTCCAGCGCGTCCTTGCTGCCGTATGTCTTGCGTGCCCCTTTGACGGTGATCACCGCGTCGGCCACTGACACCCCTCCGATTAATCAAACTTGACTACCGACCCGGGACCATATCCCCGCCGATCCCCTTAGTCAAACTTGATTAGTCGCGGTCTCCCGGGTGCCGCTCCCCCGTCGCGTACGGGTTCTCCTCGCCCTCCCCCAGGACGCCGACGAACGGCTCGCCCTCTCCGGCGAAGGTGTACGCCCCGCCCCGGATGCGCTCGACGAGCGCACGCGTCCACTCCGCGCCGGTGTCGGCCGAGTGCACCCAGAAGTTCATGATCTCGCCGATGTGACCGAACTGCCCGGGGCCGCCCTCGGGCGTGTAGTACTCGGTGACGGCCTTGCGCCACTCCCGGATGGCCCGGATCCGTTCCTCCAGGAGGGCGAGCACCTCGTCGCGGCCGAGGTCGACCATCAGGCCGAGGCCGGCGGAGAGCACGTCCGGCTTCTGGTCGTAGGCGGTGAGGGACTTCCGGAGCAGGGCGAAGTACTCCTCGGTGCCCTCGTCGGTGATCTCGTACTCGGTGCGCGGCGGGCCGCCGGCGGTCGACGGGGCGATCTCGTGCGCGTGCAGCAGGCCCTGCTTCGCCATCTGCTTCAGCGCGTGGTAGATCGAGCCGGGCTTGGCGTTGGACCACTCGTGCGCGCCCCAGTACTCCAGGTCGTTGCGCACCTGGTAGCCGTGGGCCCGCCCGTGCTGGCGGACCGCGCCGAGCACCAGGAGACGCATCACTGACATGGGGTCCAGGTTAGGCCTGGGCGCCCTGTTCCCCCGCCACCAGGTCCCAGGCCACGGCGCCGTCCAGGGACTCGCGGATGATGTCGGCGTGGCCGGCGTGCCGGGCCGTCTCGCGGATCAGGTGCAGGCACAGCCAGCGCATGGAGACGTGCTCGTCCGGGGGGAACCAGGGCTCGTCCGGCAGCGGGAAGGTGTCGTCCAGGCTGGGTACCGAGCGGATGAACGCCTCCGTCTCCGCGGCGACCTCCTCCCAGTACGCCAGTTGCGAGGCGACCGTCTCGTCACCCACGAGCCGAAAGCACTCGTGCCAGTTGGTCTCGTCCCGCTTGACGGCCGGCGGCTCCTGCCTGGCGCGGGCGATCCAGCCCTGCTCCACCTCGGCGACGTGCTTGAGCAGTCCGGCCAGGGACAGTTCGCTGGCGCTCGGACGGGACGCCGCCTGCTCCTCCGTCAGCCCCTGCACCGACCGGCGGACGCCGCCGCGCTGCTCGGCGAGGAAGGACAGCAGCGCTCCGCGCTCGTCGCCCTGGGCTTCGGCTCGTACGTGAGTGACCATGACCGGCCGCCTTTCGTCGGTTTCGGTTGCGATCGCGGCTTCGGAAGGGGGCTTCCTTGCCTGGCACCGACGACGCTACGGGCCCTTGCGGTCAGCTTCTGTCCGCAAGGGCCCGGGTGTTCCGGCACGATCCGAAAGGCCTAGAAGGGGAACCCGCTCCGGCCGTGCTGGACGGAGATCCACTTCTGCGTGGTGAAGGCGTCCAGCATCGTGTGGCCGTTCAGGCGGCCGATGCCGGAGTGCTTCTCGCCGCCGAAGGGCACGATCGGCTCGTCGTGCACGGTGCCGTCGTTCACGTGGAACATGCCGGTGTCGACCTGCCGGGCGAAGCGCACGCCGCGCTCGATGTCACCGGTGTGCACGGCGCCGCTCAGGCCGTACGGGGTGTCGTTGACGAGGCGCAGGGCCTCGTCCTCGCCGTCGAACGGGACGAGGAGGGCGACCGGCCCGAAGACCTCCTGCCGCAGCAGCGCGGAGTCGGCGGGCAGGCCGGTCAGGACCGAGGGCTCGACCAGGTTGTCCGTGGTCGAGCCGTGCAGCAGGGCGGTCGCGCCCTCGGCGACCGCCTGCTCGACGACGGCGGAGAGGGCGTCCGCCTGCGAGGAGTTGATCACCGGGCCGATGACGGTCGACGGGTCGCGCGGGTCACCGACCTTGAGGGCCCTGACCTTGGCGACGAACTTCTCGGTGAACTCGTCGGCGACCGAGCGGTCGACCAGGATGCGGTTGGCGGCCATGCATACCTGGCCCTGGTGGACGTACCGGCTGAAGACGGCGGCGTCGACCGCGTAGTCGACGTCGGCGTCGTCGAGGACGACCAGGGCGCTGTTGCCGCCGAGTTCCAGCACCGAGCGCTTGAAGTGGGCGGCACAGACCGTGGCCACATGGCGGCCGACCTGGTCGGAGCCGGTGAAGGAGATCACCTTCGGGACCGGGTGTTCCAGGAAGGCGTCGCCTATCTCCGCGATGTCGGTGATGACGACGTTGAGCAGGCCGCCCGGCAGGCCGGCGTCCTCCAGGATCTTCGCGACCAGGGTGCCGCCGACGACCGGCGTGTTCTGGTGCGGCTTGAGGACCACGGCGTTGCCGAGCGCGAGCGCCGGGGCGACCGACTTGAGGGAGAGGAGGAACGGGAAGTTGAAGGGGCTGATGACGCCCACGACGCCGACCGGCACCCGGTAGACGCGGTTCTCCTTGCCGTCGACCGGGGAGGGGAGGATCCGGCCCTCGGGCCGCAGCGCCAGGTGGATCGCCTCGCGCAGGAACTCCTTGGCGAGGTGCAGCTCGAAGCCGGCCTTCAGACGCGTGCCGCCGAGCTCGGCGGCGATCGCCTCGCTGATCTCCGCCTCGCGCTCCTCGACGAGCCGCAGCGCCTTCTCGAACACCGCGCGGCGCGCGTACGGGTTGGTCGCCGCCCACTGCTTCTGCGCGCGCTCGGCCGCCCGGTACGCGGCGTCGACCTCGTCGACCGTGGCTGTCGTGATCGAGGCCAGCTTCTCGTTGTCGTACGGGTTGAAGTCGATGATGTCCCAGGAGCCGGTGCCCGGGCGCCACTCGCCGTCGATGTACTGCTGGGCGAGGTCGGTGAAGTACGACGACATGTGTTCCCTCAATCCCCTAGCTGCCGCTCGGAAGCCGCCTGATGGGGTGTCATCGTACTTATGTTTCAAGAGAGTTGGAGGAGACCCCGGAGAAGGTCACGGCTCTGGTCCGGGCCCGGACTGTCCTGCTGCAGTTCCTTCAGCGCCGTCTCGTACTGGGTGACGTCCTCGTGCTTGTCCAGGTACAGCGCGCTGGTGAGCTGCTCCAGGTACACCACGTCCGACAGGTCCGACTCGGGGAAGCTCAGGATCGTGAACGCGCCGCTCTCGCCGGAGTGCCCGCCGAAGCCGAACGGCATGATCTGCAGCCGGATGTTGGGGCGTTCGGACATCTCGATCAGGTGCTGGAGCTGGCCGCGCATCACCTCGCGGTCGCCGTACGGGCGGCGCAGCGCGGCCTCGTCGAGGACGATGTGGAACTCGGGCGCGTTCTCGGCGACGAGATGCTTCTGCCGCTCCAGACGCAGCGCCACCCGCCGCTCGACGTCCGCGTCCGCCGCGCCCTTCATGCCGCGCCGGACGACCGCGCGGGCGTACTCCTCGGTCTGCAGCAGGCCGTGCACGAACTGCACCTCGTACACACGGATCAGCGAGGCCGCGCCCTCCAGGCCCACGTAGGTGGGGAACCAGCTGGGCAGCACGTCGGAGTAACTGTGCCACCAGCCCGCGACGTTGGCCTCCTTGGCCAGGGAGAGCAGGGAGGAGCGCTCCTGCTCGTCCGTGACGCCGTACAGCGTCAGCAGGTCCTCGACGTCCCGCGTCTTGAAGCTCACCCGGCCCAGCTCCATCCGGCTGATCTTCGATTCGGAGGCGCGGATCGAGTAGCCCGCCGCCTCGCGCGTGATCCCCCGCGTCTCACGCAGTCGCCTGAGTTGTGATCCGAGCAGCATGCGCCGCACCACCGATCCGGGCTCTCCCGCGCTCACGTTCGCCAGCCTCCCCAGCCGTCTTCAGGGGCCGAAGTCTGCCACTAAAACACTCCGAGCAGTACTCGCCCGGTTACGGAAACGGAATCGGGCCATCACAAACGCGCAGGTCCCTGCACGGAAGGAGCCGACGACGGCCCCCGAGCGCGGCTGAACGAGGCTGAACGAGATGAAGAGGAGACGAAGATGGCGGAAAAATTGACCAACAAGCGGTACGGTCAGGTCCATTTCGGTCACGTGCACGTGCATCTGCCCTTGCATCTGCGGTACGCATCCGAAACCATGGTCCCGCACCACCGCGCCGCATCGCTACGACCGCGAATTCCCGGGAGTGCCTCGCATGGGGACGAATGGATCGACCATGCTCGAGCCGTTACGGCAGGGCCTTCCGCCACTCGATCCCGCGGCCGTGTCCAACGCCGCCTCCTGCTCCCTTCCACCCCGTTACGACGCGGTGCGCGAGGCCCGGCGGTTCACCCGCAGGACACTCGACGGCTGGGACACGGGCGACCGCTTCGACGACGTGTGCCTGGTCGTCTCCGAACTGGTCACCAACGCCCTCCGGCACGCGCTGCCGGCGAACACCCCGCGGCAGGCGGACCGGACCGGTCCCGTCCGGCTGCATCTGATGCGCTGGACCGGGCGGCTGGTGTGCGCGGTGCGCGATCCCAGCCACGACAGCCCGGTGGCCCGCGAGACGGACGACTTCTCGGCGGAGTCGGGACGGGGCCTGTTCCTCGTCGACTCCTTCAGCGACAGCTGGGGCTGGCACCCGCTCGCCGGCACGCTCGACGGCAAGGTGGTCTGGGCGCTGTTCCGGCTCCACCAGTCCGGCGAGCACCCCTGCGGATGACGGACCGCGGTGCCTCCAGGTGCCGCGGTCTCGCGGCTCAGCTCGCGACCAGGTGGTCGAACTCGCCGTCCTTGACGCCCAGCAGCATGGCCTCGATCTCGGCGCGCGTGTAGACGAGCGCGGGACCGTCGGGGAAGCGGGAGTTGCGCACCGCCACCGCGCCGTCGGGCAGCCGCGCGAACTCCACGCAGGAACCCTGCGAGTTGCTGTGCCGGCTCTTCTGCCAGGCCACGTCGTGCAACTGCGTGGCGGCCATGCCGTTGTACACGCCGGACGCGTCGTCAACGTCGTACACGTCGTGGTCCACAGGTCGCTCCCCGGTGGTGCACTGGCTGATGTGGCCATTGATGCAGTGGTCAACTGGTCCGGATCATAGCCCCGTTCACGTGCGGATGCATGAGCAAATGCACGTGCACGCGCGGTGCTCTTTCGGTTACAGCTTTGACGACCGCTTTACCGAGCCTTGTCCTCTTTGACGCCCGCTCCGAAGAACTCGTTCCCGCTTGTTCCCGCTTGTGCCCCGGAATTCGTCAAATATGCAACGAACCGGGGGCCCGCTCCCCGAGCGGGCCCCCGGTCGCGGTCGCGGCGCCGGCCTGCGGCACGGCGCGCACGGCGCGGCACGGCGCATACGGCGCGGATCAGCGCGCGGGGTACGGCAGCAGTGCCATCTCCCGCGCGTTCTTGATCGCCCTGGCCAACTGCCGCTGCTGCTGCGACGACACGCGGGTGACGCGACGGCTGCGGATCTTGCCGCGGTCGGAGATGAACTTCCGCAACAGGTCGGTGTCCTTGTGGTCGACGTACGTCACCCCGGCCTGGTCCAGCGGGTTGGGTCGTTGCCTGACGGGCTTGCGGTCGCTCGTGCGGGGCATGGGGTCAGACCTCCAGGAGGGTGTCGAAGGCGGACGGCAGCCGCTGCCAGGCGGCCCGTCCGGCGGCGTACTCGGCGTCGGTCAGCAGGCAGGACTCCAGGAGCCGTTCCAGGCCCTCGCGGTCGAGGCCGGGCGACGTGAAGACCAGGTGCTGGCAGCGGTCGCCGTGCTCGGGGTCCCAGTCCAGCGCGGCGGCGGCCCGGCGCACCGGCGGGACCAGGTCCCAGGCGGCGTCGGGGAGCGCGGCGAGCCAGGGCCCCGCGCTCTCCACGCAGAGGGCTCCGCCGGCGGCGTCCCAGTGCAGCAGCGTGTCCGTCCTGTCGGCGAGCCAGAACCGGCCCCGGCTGCGGGCGGCGGCGCAGGTCAGGTCCTCCAGCGCCGCGTACAGCCGCTCCGGGTGGAAGGGGCGGCGCCGGCGCCAGACGAGGGTGGCGACACCGTGCGCGTCGGCCTCGGCGGGCAGCAGGGCGCAGGCCGGATGCTGGGCCGCCGCCGCGGCCTCCACGTCGAAGCCGGCGAGGGCGGCCCGTGCGAGCTCCGGTCCCGCCGCGCCCGCCGGATCGCCGTGGCCGGTCGGGACGATCGGGACCTGCCGTGCCGTCGGGTGCAGCTGGGCCAGCAGCTCGCGGTCCTCGTCGTCGGCCACCGGTACGTCGGCGTCGGAGCCCGCGCCGGAGTCGGCGACGGCCAGGACGGGGGCGTACTCCAGCTGGCGCGCGAAGGTGTCGGCGACGGTGCGCTGGTCGGTGGCCGCGGCGGCGAGACCCCGCTCGGCGAGGTCGTCGCCGTTGCCGAGGTACGGCAACACCAGCGCCGGGTCGACGGCGGTGATCACGCCGGTGACGGTGAAGCCGCCGGCCGTCACCACCTCCGCCATCGCCTTGGGCTCGACGGAGTCCCACAGCTCGACGACGGCCAGCGGGGTGCCGCCGGCGTCCGCGAGCCGTTCGAGCTCGGGAACGAGGTCCTCGCGCAGGGCGCAGCACGCGCAGTCGTCGACCAGGGGCGCCTCGCCGGCGGACAGGACGCCGGTGGCGTCCCGGACGGTCCGTACGACCGTGCCCGCGGGGGCCGTCGCCAGGTCGTGGTGCAGGACGACGCTGCCGGGCACGTCGGCCAGCAGCCGGGCGACGGCCGCCCGACGGGCGTCCGCGTGCAGCCCGGCGACGATCACCACAGGCAGCGCCGCCGGAGCGCTCATGCCCCGCCCTCCTTCCCGTACCGCCGCTCGAAGCGCTCCACGCGTCCGGCGGTGTCCAGGACGCGGGCGGTGCCGGTGTAGAAGGGGTGGCTGACGTTCGAGATCTCGACGTCGACGACCGGGTAGGTGGTGCCGTCCTCCCACTCGATCGTCCGCTCGCTGGTCATGGTCGAGCGGGTGAGGAAGGCGTGGTTCGCGGCGCGGTCGCGGAAGACGACCGGACCGTACTGCGGGTGGATTCCCTCGCGCATGGCGGTGGTCAGCGCTCCTCTCGGAAATCGACGTGCCGGCCGGCGACCGGGTCGTACTTGCGCAGGACGAGCCGGTCCGGGTCGTTGCGGCGGTTCTTGCGGGTGACGTAGGTGAAGCCGGTGCCGGCGGTGGACCGGAGCTTGATCACCGGACGGAGTTCGTTGCGAGCCATGCCCACATCTTACTGAAAATGAATTCCATTAGCCGTCCAGGAGGGGCGGGCCTGAAAGAGAGGTGCGTCACCGTGTCCGCGCCCTGCGTGCCGACAGCCCCGGGGCGCGAACCCCACCCGCGTGCGCGAGACGTCCTGGTAGCTTGCGGCTGTCTTGGGGCCGACCCGGCCGTCCGGCTACAGCTTGGAGCTTCCGGTGACGTGGGTGACTGCGGAGAGCACGGCGAGTACGGCGAGCGTGACGAGTGCGGCGAACGTGCGGAGTACGGCCGCCCGTGCGCCGGGTCCGGGCGGCTCGCGCCGGCGCGCGCGACGGCCCTTCCGGGCGGCGGCCGCGGCCGTGGGGCTGGTCGGCGCGCTGGTGCTGACCGCGTGCACCGACGAGGGTGGCTCCGATGACGGCGCGGGCGGGGGCGACGCGCCCTCGGCCGTTCCCAGCGGGTCCGCGAGCCCGTCCCCGAGCCCGTCCGCGAGCGCGGATCCGGGCGCCGGCACCGGTGGCGGGCTGGACGGCAGCTGGCTGGCCACCACCGGCGGTGATGCCGTCGCGCTGATGGTCACGGGCGACAAGGCCGCCCTCTTCGCCACGGGCGGAGCCGTGTGCAGCGGCACCGCCGACGAGGGCTCCGGCGCCCGGACGATCCGCCTGAAGTGCACGGACGGCAGCGACGACCGGGCGACCGGGACGGTGGAGTCGGTCGACGGGACGTCGCTCACGGTGAAGTGGCGGGGCGCCCTCGGCGAGGAGACGTACACCAGGTCCGAGGGCGGTTCGTTGCCCCCGGGGCTGCCGACGGCCGGTCTCGGCTCCTGAACCGCGCGCCGGCGTCCACGCGGGGCAGGACGACGGCCGCGCGGGCCGGGGCCCCGCACCCGTCCCGCACGGGCGTCGCCTACGGCAGCGGCCGCCGGTGGCCGACCCGGGCGCGGTCGGCCGCGCGGGTGCCCTCCGTCCAGCCCGCCGCGTCACCCGCACCGCGCAGGCGGGTCGTGGTCGTCTCCGGGAACATGCGCTCCAGACGATCGGTGACCGCGACCTCGCGGGAGGCCAGGACCGGCAGGAGGTCCACGTCCGTCTCCGTACCGGTCTGGGCGGTGGCCGCCTCGGCCGCCGCCCGGAGCCGGGTTCCCGCGCGGTGGGCGTAGGCGGCGAGGAACGACTGACGGAAGGTCTTGGTCCGCTTGCGCCCGCCCGCACGCTGGGCGGCCTCCGCCTTCGTCATCGCGGCCTCGGCCTGCACCAGCAGCGAGGTGTAGAGGAGTTCGACCGCCTCCAGGTCCGCCTCGAAGCCGACGACAGTGGAGAAGCCGAGAGGTTCGTTCCACACGGCCCGGCAGTGGTTGGCGTCGGCCACCGCGTCCAGCAGGACCGCCTTGGCCTGCTCGTACGGCGGCTCCACCCCGATCCGGCACGCGCCCGGGGCGTCGGGCGCGGGCGCGTGGGCCGCCAGCAGCGCCTCGTCGATGCTGTGCCGGGCCATCAGCTCCTGCGCCTTGGCGCTGAGCGCCTCCGCCTCCTCCGGATATCCGGTCGCCTCCGCCTTGGCGAGCAGTGCGCGGATGCGGGCGAGGGCTCGGGACTCCGGCCGGCTCTCCCGCCGAGGGTCCTCCTCCTTCCCCGGCCGCCCCGTTTCCCCCGTTTCCCCCGATTCCAGGGGTTCCAAGGAGGGCAGGCGCAGCAGCAGGCGGTACAGCTCCAGTACGGCGGTGGCGTGCGAGAAGCGGTCGGTACGGGGCGGCGCCTGATCCGGTACACCGGCGAGCTGCGCGGCCCAGCGGGGACCGCGCGGGCGGTCGTCCGGCGCCTGGGCCCGGATCAGCGCCGCCACCAGCCCTACGTGGACGTCGTCCAGTTCGCGCCGCACGATCCGTATGAGGTCGGCGGGCTGCCAGCCGCGTCGCCAGGCCGAGGCCACGAACTCCTCGCCCCGGCGGGCCAGTTCCGCGTCCGCCGCCGGGTCGGCCGCGAGTAGCGAGGCGGCGCTGTCGAGGGCGGCGTCGGCGGTGTCGTACAGGGCGGTCTCGAAGGCACGGTCGATGGTGCGGGACGTACTCACCCGGCGATGGTGCCACGATCCCCCGGAACGTCTCACTCCGCGGAATTCACCCGGGCCCGCGCCACCCGGGACCGCGCCCACCCGGCGCCGCGCCCACCCGGCGCCGACCATGGCGCGCATGGTGGGCATGACCCTCCACACGGCTTTCCTCATCGCCGCCTTCGCCCAGTGCCCGTGCCGTCCGACCCCACTGTCAACCAGTGGTTGACAGTGGTCGAGGCGCAACCTACGGTTGACACATGACGACGAACCCGAGCATCACGTCATCCGTACGGCTCGACGAACTCATCACCGCGATCAAGAAGGTGCACGCGGAGCCCCTCGAACAGCTCCAGGACGCCGTCATCGCCGGCGAGCACCTCGGCGAGGTGGCCGATCACCTCATCGGACACTTCGTGGACCAGGCCCGGCGTTCGGGTGCGTCCTGGACGGACATCGGCAAGAGCATGGGCGTCACCCGGCAGGCGGCGCAGAAGCGCTTCGTGCCGAAGGAGTCGGCCGGGCTCGACCCGAACGAGGGCTTCAACCGCTACACACCGCGTGCCCGCAACGTGGTGATGGCCGCGCACAACGAGGCCAAGGCCGCGCACCACGCCGAGGGCCTGCCCGAACACCTCGTCCTCGGGCTGCTCGCCGAGCCGGAGGCCCTCGCCGTCAAGGCGATCGCCGACCAGGGCGTCACCCCCGACGCGGTCCGCGCGGCGGCGACCGCCGTGCTCCCGCCGGCCGTCGAGGAGGCCCCCGACCTGGTGCCGTACGGCCCGGCGGCCAAGAAGGTCCTGGAGCTCACCTTCCGCGAGGCCCTACGCCTGGGCCACAACTACATCGGCACCGAGCACCTCCTGCTCGCCCTGCTGGAGCACGAGAACGGCGAGGGCGTCCTCAGCGGCCTCGGCCTCACCAAGGCCAGGACCGAGGACTGGATCGCCAGGGTGCTCGCACAGATCCAGATCCAGCACACGGACGGCGAACAGGGCGATCGGGGCGTGCAAGGCGAGCAGGGCGCGCGCGAGGAGGGCTGAGCCCGCGTGACAGGGGCGTTGTCAGACCCCCTGTCAGACCCCCCTGTCAGACTCGCGGTATGGCCGAACGGTGGGCGCTCGCCGTGGCCGAGGACGGTGGTGTGGACGTCGCCCCCCTCGGCCCCGACGGGCTGCCCGCCGGCCCGGTGCGCCGGGAGCCCGGCCCCGCCGAGGCCGTGCGCGGCCGGCCGCACGCCGCGCGGTGGGTGTGGCGGTCCACCGCGGAGGTCTACCCGCGCCTGCTCGCCGCGGGGGTGCGAGTGGACCGGTGCTACGACGTGGAGGCCGCCGAGACCCTGCTGCTCGGCCACGAGGGGCGGTACGGCGAGCCGCGCTCGGCGGCGGCGGCCCTGGCGCGGCTGCGCGGCGGCCCTGTGCCGCCCGACCCGCCGCAGCGCTCCGCCGAGCCGGGCGCGCAGTCCCCTCTCTTCGAGCCGCAGGGCGTCCGCCTGCCGCTGGACGACCTGCTCGCCGTCTACGCCGAGCAGCAGCGCCGCCACGACCGGTCCGCCCACCCCGACCGGCTGCGGCTGCTGACGGCGGCCGAGTCCGCGGGGACGCTGGTGGCCACCGAGATGAACCGGGCGGGGCTGCCCTGGCGGGCCGACGTGCACCGCGAGGTACTGCACGACCTGCTCGGCGAGCGGTACGCGGGAGGGGGCGAGCCGCGCCGCCTGGCCGAGCTGGCGGAGGAGGTGTCCGCCGCCTTCGGCCGCCGGGTGCGGCCCGACCTGCCCGCGGACGTCGTCAAGGCGTTCGCACAGGCCGGGATCAAGGTCGGCTCCACCCGCCGGTGGGAGCTCGAGTCGGTCGACCATCCGGCCGTGCAGCCGCTGATCGAGTACAAGAAGCTGTACCGCATATGGGTCGCCCACGGCTGGTCCTGGCTGCAGGACTGGGTGCGCGACGGACGGTTCCGCCCCGAGTTCCTCGCCGGCGGCACCGTGACCGGCCGCTGGGTGACCAACGGCGGGGGCGGGCTGCAGATCCCCAAGGTCATCCGGCGGGCCGTCGTCGCGGACCCGGGCTGGCGGCTGGTGGTCGCGGACGCCGACCAGATGGAGCCGCGCGTGCTGGCGGCGATCTCCCGGGACCCCGGTCTGATGGAGGTGGCCGGCCGGGAGACCGACCTCTACCAGTCGGTGTCCGACCGCGCCTTCTCCGGCGACCGTGCCCAGGCCAAGCTCGCCGTGCTCGGCGCGGTCTACGGCCAGACCTCCGGCGACGGCCTGAAGAACCTCGCCGCGCTCAGACGCAGATTCCCCAGGGCGGTGGCGTACGTGGACGACGCGGCCCGCGCGGGCGAGGAGGGGCGGCTCGTACGCACCTGGCTGGGGCGCACCTGCCCGCCGGCGGCCGGAGCGGCCGACGGCGCCGAGGAGGCGGGGCTGCCGCAGGACGGCCCCTCCGACGCCCCCGGCCCGCAGGAGTGGGTGCCCGGCTACGCCTCCACCAACGCCCGCGCGCGGGGCCGCTTCGCCCGCAACTTCGTCGTCCAGGGCAGCGCCGCCGACTGGGCCCTGCTGCTGCTCGCCGCGCTGCGGCAGGCCTGCGCGGACAAGGCGGCGGAGCTGGTCTTCTTCCAGCACGACGAGGTGATCGTGCACTGTCCCGAGGAGGAGGCCGACGCCGTCGTCGCCGCGATCCGGGAGGCGGCGGAGCTGGCGGGACGGCTGACGTTCGGCCGGACACCGGTGCGGTTCCCGTTCACGACGGCGGTGGTGCGGTGCTACGCGGACGCCAAGTGACCGCCGGGCGGTGACCCGGGTGATGCCGGTGGTTCCGGTGATACCGGCGGCCCCCCAGGGGGCGGTTCAGCGATCGGTGAGCAGCCCGGCGTCGTGCGCGAGGACGGCGGCCTGCACCCGGTTGGCGCAGCCGGTGCGGGTGAGGATCCGGCTGATGTGCGCCTTGACCGTGCCGGCGCTCAGATACAGCTCGTCGGCGATCTCCGCGTTGGACAGGCCCGTACCGAGCAGCCGCAGGACGTCCCGTTCGGCCGGGGTCAGCTCTTCGGTCCTGCGCAGGGCGGCCTCCGTGTCCCGGCCGGACCGTACGTGCCGGTCCAGCAGTTGCCGGGTGATACGGGGGGCCAGGACCGGTTCGCCCCTGGCGGCGAGCTGCACGGCGCGTATCAGGTCGGCGGGCCCGGTGTCCTTGAGGAGGAAACCGCTCGCGCCGGCCCGCAGGGCGCGTGTCACACTCGCCTCCTCGCCGAACGCCGTCAGCATCACGACACAGGTGCGGGGCGAGAGCCGGGCGATCTCCTCGGCGGCCGTGATTCCGTCACCGGCCGGCATCTGGATGTCGAGCAGGGCGACGTCGATGTCCTGGGTGCGGCAGGCGGCCACGGCCTCCTGGCCGTCGCCCGCCTCGGCGACCACCTCGATGTCCTCGGCGTTCTCCAGGATCAGCCGGATCCCCACGCGCATCAGCGCCTCGTCGTCGGCGACCAGGACTCGGATCATCAGCTCATCTTAGAGCCGCCATCATCAGCAGGACGATGAGGAATCCCGCCGTCGGCAGGACCACGAGCAGCGCCGCGCAGCCCGATCCCAGGACACGCGGCCAGGTCAGGATCTCGTCGGGCAGCGGGGCACGGGCTCCTGACGGCCCTAGGCGGCCGGGGGCGCCGGGGGGTCCGGGATGACCGGGGGGCCCAGGGTGACCGGGGGGCCCAGGGTGACCGGGGGGCCCGGGGTGACCGACGTGGCCGGGGGGTTCCACGAGGTGCCCTCCGCCGCCGGGATCCCCCGCGCCGCCGGACGTGAGGAGCGGCGTTCCCGGCGCGGTGCCGTCGAGGGACCGGTGCCCGTGGACGGGCAGCCAGGCGGCCAGACGGAACCCACCGTCCGCCAGGGCGCCCGCCTCGAACGTCCCGCCGAGCAACGCGATCCGCTCGTGACAGCCGGCCAGCCCGCTGTGGGTCCCCCCGTGGGAGTGGACCGCAGCACGCGGTGCCTCGTTGGTGACGGACACCCCGACCCCCCTGTCCGTGGCCCTGACCTCCACCCTGGTGGGCGCGCCGGACGCGTGTTTCAGCACGTTCGTCAGCCCTTCGCGGACCACCCGGTGGATCGCCTGCCGCGTGCGGAGCCCCACCTCGACCGTGTCGGGCACGGCCCAGTCCAGCTGGACGGTACTGCCCGTCTGCCGGGATTCCGTCACGAGGGCGGTGATGTCCTCCCGCGTCCCCCGCTCGTCCCCGGCTCGGTCCGCCGGGTCCGCCAGGTCCGCGTGGCGCAGTACCCCGAGGACTTCGCGGAGTTCCTCCATGGCCGTACCGGCGGTCGTGCGCAGCAGCTCGGCCTGCGCGACGAGGGCCGGCGCCTGTCGCGCGGCGGCGAACTCGAGGGCCCCGGCGTGCACCGAGATCAGGCTCAGACGGTGGCCCAGGAGATCGTGCATCTCTCCCGCGATCCGGTTCCGTTCCTCCATCCGGGCCGCGGCGGCAGTCAGCGTGCGGGCCTGCTCCAGATAGGCGTTGCGCTCCCGCAACAGGCTGACCAGGGGCCGCCGACGCCCCAGCAGGGTTCCGGAGAGGGCGGGGAGCAGCAGAAGCAGGACCACGGAGAGCGCGGTGCCCGCCAGCGCCACCGGCAGCGCGTCGGACCGGACCAGGGCGTCGGCGACGGTCAGGACACCGACGACGGCGCAGGCCGCCCCCACGGTCCGCCACGCGCGCCGCGGCGGTGCGATACGGCGGGTGGCGGACAGCACGATCAGCGGCAGCACCACCAGCGACCACACGTTGTCGCCCGCGACCAGCACGGCGGAGCCCAGGACCGCCGCGACCGGCGCCCCGCGCCGGGCGGGGACGAGCAGCGCCGCCCACAACGCCTCCAGCACCGCCGTCACCGGCCGCTCCGGGGGCACCAGCAGCAGCGGGACCAGACCGAGGGCCGCCGTCAGGGCACAGAGCAGGGCCTCGACGACGACCGTACGGCGCCCCGCGGCACGCACCCCGCTCCAGCCCCCGGCCACCTCCCGGCGGACCGCCCCCCATATGCCGGCCGTCGTGCGTCCCGGATGTCCGGACGGGCGCGACGGCCGTGCGGCCTCGGACAACCGACTCATGACCAACTCCTGCTCGCCACCGTGCGTCTTGAGGGAGGAACGGTAGCCGCGCCGTTCATCGCAGGGCGTGCCCCGGGGGTCACACGGCCGCCCGGAGGGCCGGCTCCGCCCGCAACGCGGCCACGTCCACCTGCTCGGCGGCCAGCAGCCGTACGACCGTGCCGCCGGACCCGGCGTCCCCGTCCGGCGCCGGCTCGTCGAGCAGCGCGGACAGCAGGTGGACCGTACCGACCGTGGGCGAACCGTGCTCGGCGGCGGTCAGCCGCGCGACGGCCTTGATCCGGTCGGCGGCGGCGGTCAGCGGCGAAGGGTCGTCGTCGCCGTCCCCGGCATCACCGCCGTCGTCACCACCCGGTGCGCCGGGTATGCCGGCGGACGGGATCGCCGCGGCCGCGGAGACGAGAGCGTCCTGCCGCACGCCGTGCCGGCGCAGCAGCTCCGGAGCCGCGTTGGCGTCCGCCAGACTCGCGGGGAGGGAGCGCCCGGCGACGTACAGGGCCCGGTCCAGGGCCAGTATCCCCAGCAGCAGATCCACCGGCTCCGCCGCGAGGCGCCCGCACCGTACCGCTTGCCGCACGGCCTCGACGGACACCGCGAACAGGAACGGTGAGCCGTCCAGGCCGGCGCCGGAGGTCCACGACGTGAGCGCCCGCGTGAGCCGGTTACCGCTCTTGCCCAGCGTCCCGGCGCGGCGGAGCAGGGTGACGCCGCGGGACTCCACCCCCTCGGTCTCCGCCGGGGCGGCGGCGTCCAGCCGGTCGAGCGCGGTCGCCGCGGCGGCCGGGTCCAGCCGCTCCAGCAGCAGGGCTTCGCCCGCCCTGCTGTCCGGCACCTCCAGCAGGGCACGGGCCACATGCCGGCACCGCACCGAGACCGTCCCCTCGGCACGGGCCGCCCGCAGCGCGAGCAGCAGGCAGGCACGCATCGCCCCGGTCATCCGGGGCGGCACCCGCCCGCTCTCCGGGGCCGGTCCGCGCCGTCCAAGCCCATGCCGCCACCACGCCTCACGCCAGGCGGCGTCGACCTCCGCCTCGTCGACCTGCCGATCGGCGACGACCGGCGCACCGTGCACCTCGTCGTCCCTCGCCCAGCCCTCGCCCGCGTGACCCCGGATCCGGCCGCTGAGGGAACCGGCCTTCCGCATCCCCGGGGCGATCGCCGCTCCCGCGTCCGTGTCCCCCATCACGAGCTCCCCCAGCAGGGTGTCCGTCCCCACGGCCGGCAACCCGCTCCTGTCGGCACGGCGCATCGTCTGTACGAGCAGGTCCATGACGTCCGGCTCGAACTCCGTGGTCACCCCGGCCATCGCACCGGCATGGGCCCCCATCGCCCCTCGCTGCTCCATCGAGCGTCCTCCTCGCACCGCGTCGGTCTGCTTCGAACGACGCTAGGCGCCCCCCTCCCGCCACCGCGTCGGCCGACCGGCCACACCCGCGATCCGACCGGCCACACCCGGCGTCCGGTCATCGGACGGACGGAACAAAAAAAGACCCGCAGGCCAGAAAGATCTGACCTGCGGGTCTCCAGTGGAGCCGCCTTCGGGATTCGAACCCGAGACCTACGCATTACGAGTGCGTTGCTCTGGCCATCTGAGCTAAGGCGGCGCGCTGCGCACCCATGGTGCGATCAGCAACGTCGGTAAGTCTACACAGTTTCGCGGGGTGCTTCGTACCCGCCCCGGAGGCCGGGGTTCCGGTGCTCCGGGGCGGGAGGGCGGGCGTGGCCCGGTTACGAGCAGCGCTTGCCGTCCTCCGGTGCGGTGCCGTCCAGGAGGTAGGTGTTGATCGCGGAGTCGACGCAGGCGCTGCCGCGGCCGTAGGCGGTGTGGCCGTCGCCCTCATGGGTGAGGAGGCGGCCGGAGGCGAGCTGGCCGGCCAGGGCCTGCGCCCAGCGGTACGGGGTGGCCGGGTCGCGGGTGGTGCCGACCACGACGATCGGGGCGGCGCCGGCGGCCTCGATGCGGTGCGGCTCCCCCGTGGGCGCCACCGGCCAGTACGCGCAGTTCAGGGAGGCCCAGGCGAGGCCCTCGCCGAAGACGGGGGACGCCTTCTCGAAGTCGGGGAGCGCGTCGCGCACCTCGTCCGGGGAGGAGAAGGCCGCGGGGAGGTCCAGGCAGTTCACCGCGGCGTTGGCGAACATCATGTTGCTGTAGCGCCCGCCGGCCTCGCGCTCGTAGTAGCTGTCGGACAGGGCCAGCAGGCCCGCGCCGTCGTTCTTCTTCATCGCCGAGGTCAGCGACTCGCGTAGTTGCTGCCAGGCGCCCTCGTCGTACATCGCCGCGATCACGCCGATGGTGGCGAGGGACTCGGTGAGCCGGCGGCCGTCCGCGTCACCGGTGGGGGCGGGCCGCGCGTCCAGCTTGGCGAAGAACGCCTTCAGGTTCCTGCCGACCTGGTCGGGGGAGGTGCCCCGGCCGCCGAGCGGGCAGTCCGGCTGCCGTACGCAGTCCTCGGCGAAGGCCCGGAACGCCGTGTCGAAGCCCGCCGTCTGCTCCAGGTTGAGCCGCCGGGCGGGCAGGGACGGGTCCATCGCGCCGTCCAGAACCATGCGGCCCGCCCGCTCCGGGAACAGACCGGCGTACGTCGCCCCCAGGAACGTGCCGTACGAGGCTCCGACATAGGTCAGCTTGCGGTCGCCCAGGACCACCCGCAGTACGTCCATGTCCCGGGCCGCCTCCACGGTCGAGACGTGGCGCAGCAGCTTCGGCGCGTCCGCTCCGCAGCCCTCGGCGAAGTCCTTGTAGGCGTCGACCAGCACGTCCGTCTCGCGCTCGTCGTCCGGAGTGACGTCCGTCTGCGTGTACGCGTCCATCTCGCGGCCGTCGAGGCACTCCACGGGCTCGCTGCGGGCCACGCCCCGCGGGTCGACCGCGACCATGTCGTACCGGGCGCGGACCTTCGCCGGATAGCCGATGCCCGCGTACTGCTGGAGGTAGCCGATCGCCGAGCCGCCCGGGCCGCCCGGGTTCACCAGCAGCGAGCCCAGCCGCTCGCCCGGACCGGTGGCCTTCTTGCGGGCCACGGCGAGCCGGACGTCCCCCTCGGCCGGCTTCGCGTAGTCGAGCGGGGCCTTCATGGTGGCGCACTGGAAGCCGGGGACACCGCAGTCGCGCCAGCTCAGCTTCTGCTCGTAGTACGGCGACAGCTCGGAGGGCGTGCCCTCGGGCAGCGCGGCCAGAGTGGTCTTCGCCGCCTCCGTCGACCCGGCGGCCTGCGCCGCCTCCGCCGCCGAACCGGCGGACGTCGACGCGCCCCCGGCCGAGCATGCGGTGGCGAGCAACGCGGCGGCGAGAAGCGTGGCTCCGGTACGAGGGCCGCCGATGCGTGTCCTGCGGTGTGTGCGCCTTGAGTGCATCCAGCGAGCGTAACTCTCCGCGATCATCCCGATGCGGTGCGTGCCCGACGTGGCTCGTACGAGTTACGCCGTCAACCGCTCCCGGTCTCCCGGCCCCTCCCGTGGTCTCCCCCGTCCCCGGAGGCTCAGCCCGCTCTGAGCGCCATCGTCATCGCCTCCACCGCGAGCAGCGGCGGCACATTGCGGTCGAGGGCCTCCCCGCAGGCGGCGATCGCCTCGATGCGGCGGAGCGTGGACTCCGGAGAGCTGTCACGGGCAAGACGCTCCAGGGCGTCCTCGGCGTCGGTGCTGGCGATCGCCACCCGGGAGCCGAGCTGGAGGGCGAGAACGTCGCGGTAGAAGGCGGTGAGTTCGGCCAGCGCCAGGTCCAGGCTGTCGCGCTGCGTGCGCTTCTTGCGGCGCTTCTGGTCCTCCTCCAGGTCCTTCATCACGCCCGCCGTGCCGCGCGGCAGCCGGCCGCCCTGGGCCGCTCCCAGCGCCGCCTTCAGTTCCTCGGTCTCCTTGGCGTCCCTCTCCTCGGCGAGTTCCTTGGCGTCGGCGGCCGCCGCGTCGACCAGCTCCTGCGCCGCCCTGAGCGCGCCCCCGACGTCGTCGACCCGCAGTGGCAGCTTGAGCACGGCGGCCCGGCGCTCGCGGGCGGCCGGGTCGGTGGCCAGGCGGCGGGCCCGGTCGACGTGGCCCTGGGTGGCACGGGCCGCCGCGGCGGCGACGTCCGGCTCGATGCCCTCACGGCGTACGAGCATGTCGGCGACGGCCTCGACCGACGGCGTGCGCAGGTTCAGGTGGCGGCAGCGGGAGCGGATCGTGGGCAGCACGTCCTCGACGGACGGGGCGCACAGCAGCCACACCGTGCGGGGAGCGGGCTCCTCGACGGCCTTGAGGACGGCGTTGGCGGATCTCTCGTTCAGCCGCTCGGCGTCCTCGACGAGGATGATCTGCCAGCGGCCGTTCGCCGGCGAGGTGAACGACTTGCGGACGGTGTCCCGCATGTCCCCGACGCGGATCTCCGCGCCGACTGCGGCCACCGTGCTGACGTCGGCGTGGGTGCCGATGAGCGCCGTGTGGCACCCGTCGCAGAACCCGCAGCCGGGGACGCCGCCGAGCGCGCGGTCGGGGCTCACGCACTGGAGCGCGGCGGCGAAGGCCCGCGCCGTCTGCGTCACCCCCGCGCCGGGCGGTCCGGTGAACAGCCAGGCGTGCGTCATGCTCGACGCCTCGGGGAGCGGTCCGGCGGCCGCGGCGGCGGTGACGAAGGCGTCGGCGTCCCGGGCGGCGGCGGCGAGCCGCTCGCTCACCGTCTCCTGCCCGACGAGGTCGTCCCACACGGTCATGGGTCACGCCGTCCTTCCGTCACACGCCGTTCTTCCGTCACGCGCCGCCGCATCGTCCGCGCCGCGCCATCCATTGTGGAGGCCCCCACTGACAACGGGCGCCGACGGGACGGGCCGGCGACGGCGGCGGGCCGGCGACGGGCCGCTCAGCGGCGGCCCCGGCCCCTTCCCCGGCGTCCTCCGTCGTCGTCGCCCCCGCTGCCCTGACCGCCGTCCCGGCCACCGTCCCGGCCGTCGTCACGCGGTCCGAGCAGCTCGTCCGCCAGGGACGGCAGGTCGTCCAGCGGCGTCTCCTCGGCCCAGTCCGAGCGGTGCCTGCGGGACGCCACGGCCCCGGGGTCGATCTGGGGCAGCTCGCGGGTGCGGTCCTCGGGCTCGACGAAGCGGTCGGGCCGGACGGCGGGGTCTTCCTTGCGGAAGTAGTCCACCGGGACCCGGTCGACGGGGTCGTCCCCGCGCACGGGCGGCAACACGGCCGTCTCGTCGGCGTCCCCCGGTGTCACGGGCGGCAGGACCGCCGTCTCCTCCGCGGCCCCCGGATCCACCGCCGGCAGGACCGCCGTCTCCTCCGCCGCGCTCGGCGGGACCGGCGGCTTCGGCAGCTCCGCCGTCACCTCGGACTCGGACGGGGCGGGCGCCCCGGCCGTCCGCCCGTCGTCGCCCCGCGCGTCCGTGCGGGGACCGGCGTCACGCGTACCGTCGTCGGCGTCGGCGTCACGCGTACCGTCGTCGGCGTCACGGTCGTCCCGCACCGGCCGCAGTACCGTCGTGTCCTCCACCGAGCCGCCGGAGGTGTCCGCCGGTGACACGACCGGTGTCGGCACGGTCACCGCGTCCGAAGGGGCGGCGGCCGGCGCCGGACGGGGCGCGTCCGCCGCGGGAGGGGCCGTCGGCCTGGGACCGGCGGCGGCCGCGGCGGCCGCCTGCTCCGCCGCCCGGCGTGCCTCCTCGGCCCGCATCAGGGCCTCCTCGGCCTTGCGCTGCTTCTCCAGGCGCCGGGCCTCGGCCTCGGCCCGCAGCCGTTCCTCCTCCTCGGCCTGCTTGCGACGCCGCTCCTCCTCAGCCCGGCGCCGCGCCTCCTCCTCGGCTCGTGCCTTCTCCTCCGCGAGGAGCCGTGCCCGCTCCTCCTCGGCCTTCCGACGGGCTTCCTCGGCCCGCTGACGGGCCTCCTCTGCCTGCCGTTCCGCCTCCCGCCGCTGCGCCTCCTCCAGCTCGCGGCGCTTGCGCTCCTCCTCCTCGGCGCGCAGCCTCTCCAACTGCTCGAGGCGCTCGCGCTCCAGGCGCTCCTCCTCGGCCTTGCGCGCGGCCTCCTCCTCGGCCTTGCGCCGCGCCTCCTCCTCGGCCTTGCGGCGCGCCTCCTCCTGGGCCTTGACCTCCGCCTCGGACAGCGGCAGCACCTGGTCGAGCCGGTGGCGTACGACAGTGGTGACGGCCTCGGGCTCCTGGCTCGCGTCGACGACGAGGTAGCGCCCGGGGTCGGCCGCGGCCAGCGTCAGGAAACCGGAGCGCACGCGCGCGTGGAACTCGGCGGGCTCCGACTCCAGCCGGTCCGGCGCCTCGGTGAACCGCTCGCGCGCGGCCTCCGGCGAGACGTCCAGCAGGACGGTGAGGTGCGGTACGAGCCCGTTGGTCGCCCAGCGGTTCATCCGGGCGATCTCGGTCGGCGAAAGGTCACGGCCGGCGCCCTGGTAGGCCACCGAGGAGTCGATGTAGCGGTCGGAGATCACCACCGCGCCGCGCTCCAGAGCGGGCCGGACCACCGTGTCGACGTGCTCCGCGCGGTCGGCGGCGTACAGCAGCGCCTCCGCGCGGTGCGACAGTCCGGCGCTGGAGACGTCCAGCAGGATCGACCGCAGCCGCTTGCCCACCGGGGTCGCTCCCGGCTCACGGGTGAGCACGACCTCGTGCCCCTTGCCCCGGATCCACTCGGCGAGGGCCTCGGCCTGGGTGGACTTCCCGGCGCCGTCGCCGCCCTCCAGGGCGATGAAGAACCCGTTCGCCGCGGGCGTCGGCACCGGGTCGTCGCCGCCGAGCAGCGCGTCCCGCAGGTCATGGCGCAGCGGCACCCCGGAGCGGTCGTCGACCTTGGCCAGCACCAGCGCGGCCACCGGCAGCAGCAGCGCGCCGACCAGCATCAGGACGAACGCGGCACCGCCGTGCGCGAAGACGAACTTGCCGTTCTCCAGGCGGTGCGGGCCGATCGCCGCCGCCATCACGGGGGCGATCACCGCGCCGAGCGCCACGCACACCCGGACGACCGCGTGCAGGTGCTCGGTGGTCCGCGCCCGCCGGTGGTCCTCGGTCTCCTGGTCGAGCAGCGCGTGCCCGGTGTTCGCGCTCACGCCGGCGCCGACACCGGCCAGCGCGAGGAGCAGCAGCACGGTGGTGTCGTCCGGGACGAGCCCGGCGGCCAGCAGGGCGACGCCGGCGAAGGCGATCGCCAGGGCCAGCAGCCGCCGACGCGACAGGGACGGCAGCAGGGCGGGTGCGGTACGGATGCCGACGACGACCCCGCCGGTCAGCGCGCCGACCATCAGCCCGTACAGCACGGGTCCGCCGCCCAGGTCCTTGGCGTGCAGCACCGCCACGGCGACCGCGGCGGCCACCACCATGGCGACCGCCGCGCAGGCGAGCACCAGCAGGGGCAGCACCCCGGTGCGGCCCCTGTCGACGCTCGCGCCGCTCTTCGGCCGGCGCACGCCCTCCAGCGGCGACCGCGCGCGGGGGGTGCGGAGGCCGGGCAGCTCCAGGAAGGTCAGCACGGACAGCGAGGCGGCGAACAGCCCGGCCGCGGCGTACGAGCCGAGCGCCGCCTGGTGCTCGGCGAACCAGTCGACGCCGGCCCCCAGCAGGTTGTTCAGCAACCCCGCGACGACCAGCAGGACGCCGGCGAGCGGGATCGCCACGAAGCTCGTGCGCAGGGACAGGCGGCGCAGCGCGTCCATGTGGTCAGGCAGCGGTCGTACCGTCGCGCCCTCCAGGGGCGGCGCCGGCAGCAGCGCGGGGGCCGCGCTCTCCCGGCACACCGTCCAGAAGCGCTCGGCGACGCCGGAGAGGAAGACGGTCACCAGGAGGACGGCCAGGGCCTCGTCCGGAGTCCAGTCGATCCACAGCGGCGCGACGATGAGCAGCGCGGCCCGCAGACCGTCGGCGCCGACCATGGTCCAGCGGCGGTCGAGCGGGCCGTCCTGCGAGGTGAGGGAGGTGAGGGCCCCGAGCAGCACGGCGCCGAAGAGCAGCGTCGCGAGGATGCGTACGCCGAAAACGGTCGCCACTGCGAACGCCACGCCCCGGTAGCCACCGCCGAAGGAGCCCGCGCCGATCGCGGCCTGGACGGCGAGGAGGACCAGCACCAGCAGGGCGAGGATGTCGCCGACACCCCCCACGAGCTGTGCGCTCCACAACCGCCTCAGCTGCGGACGGCGCAGCAGGGCGCGGACGGCGCGCTCGCGGGAGTCCGCGACCAGGGCGTCGTCCGGGGCGGAGTGAGGGGCCGTTGGCTGGTCGGCTCGCGTCATGCGTTCAGCCTATCGGTCGTCACCGACAGCCCGGCGTGCCCGGCCGAACGTACGCACGCCCCGACATCGAAATGATGCCGGGGCGTTCGTTTCGCGAAGAGCGGATGCGGCGCTCAGTGGTTGCGCGCCGGGGTCACTCCTCCGACGCCTTCGACGCGGTCGCCTTCTTGGCGGCCGTCGTCTTCGTCGTGCTCTTGGCGGCCGTCTTCTTCGCGGCCGTCGTCTTCGCCGCCGCCGTCTTCTTGGTGGCCGCCGCCTTCTTGGCCGGGGCCTTCTTCGCGGTGGTCTTCTTGACGGCCTTCTTCGCCGTCTTCTTGGCGGGGCCCTTGGCGCGCTTCTCGGCGAGCAGCTCGTAGCCGCGCTCCGGCGTGATCTCCTCGACGCTGTCGCCGGAGCGCAGGGTCGCGTTGGTCTCGCCGTCGGTGACGTACGGGCCGAAGCGGCCGTCCTTGACGACGACGGGCTTCTCGCTGACCGGGTCGGTGCCCAGCTCCTTCAGCGGCGGCTTGGCCGCGGCCCGGCCACGCTGCTTGGGCTGGGCGTAGATCGCCAGCGCCTCGTCCAGCGTGATCGTGAAGAGCTGGTCCTCGGAGGTGAGGGACCGCGAGTCCGTGCCCTTCTTCAGGTACGGGCCGTAGCGGCCGTTCTGCGCGGTGATCTCGACGCCCTCCGCGTCGGTGCCGACGACGCGCGGCAGCGACATGAGCTTCAGGGCGTCGTCCAGGGTGACCGTGTCCAGCGCCATCGACTTGAACAGCGAGGCCGTCCTCGGCTTCACGGCGTTCTTGCCGGTCTTCGGGGTGCCCTCGGGGAGCACCTCGGTGACGTAGGGCCCGTAGCGGCCGTCCTTGGCGACGATGGTGTGGCCGGTGGCGGGGTCGGTGCCCAGCTCGAAGTCGCCGCTCGGCTTGGCGAGCAGTTCCTCGGCCAGCTCGACGGACAGTTCGTCGGGCGCCAGGTCGTCGGGCACGTCGGCGCGCTGGTGGTTCTCGGAGTCCTTCTCGCCGCGCTCGACGTACGGGCCGTAGCGTCCGACGCGCAGCACGATGTCGTTGCCGACGGGGAAGGACGACACCTCGCGCGCGTCGATCGCGCCGAGGTCGGTCACGAGTTCCTTGAGGCCGCCGAGGTGGTCCCCGTCGCCGTTGCCCGCGTCGGCCGCGCCGCCGCCCGCGCCCTCACCGAAGTAGAACCGTCGCAGCCACGGCACGGCCTGCGCCTCGCCGCGGGCGATGGCGTCGAGGTCGTCCTCCATCTTGGCGGTGAAGTCGTAGTCGACGAGCCGCCCGAAGTGCTTCTCCAGGAGGTTGACGACGGCGAAGGACAGGAAGGACGGGACGAGTGCCGTGCCCTTCTTGAACACGTAGCCGCGGTCCAGGATCGTGCCGATGATCGACGCGTACGTCGACGGGCGGCCGATCTCGCGCTCCTCCAGCTCCTTGACCAGCGACGCCTCGGTGTAGCGGGCCGGGGGCTTGGTGGCGTGGCCGTCGACCGTGATCTCCTCGGCCGTCAGGGCGTCGCCCTCGCCGACCTGCGGCAGGCGGCGCTCGCGGTCGTCCAGCTCGGCGTTCGGGTCGTCGGCGCCCTCGACGTACGCCTTCAGGAAGCCGTGGAAGGTGATCGTCTTGCCGGACGCGCTGAACTCGACGTCCCGGCCGTCGGAGGCGGCGCCGCCGATCTTCACGGTGACGCTGTTGCCGGTCGCGTCCTTCATCTGGGAGGCGACGGTCCGCTTCCAGATCAGCTCGTAGAGCTTGAACTGGTCGCCGGTGAGTCCCGTCTCGGCCGGTGTCCGGAAGCGGTCGCCCGAGGGGCGGATCGCCTCGTGCGCCTCCTGCGCGTTCTTGACCTTGCCGGCGTACGTCCGCGGCTGCGCCGGGAGGTAGTCGGCCCCGTACAGCTGCGTGACCTGGGCGCGGGCGGCGGTGATCGCCGTGTCGCTCAGGGTCGTCGAGTCCGTACGCATGTAGGTGATGTAGCCGTTCTCGTACAGCTTCTGGGCGATCTGCATGGTCGCCTTGGCGCCGAAGCCGAGCTTGCGGCTGGCCTCCTGCTGCAGCGTCGTCGTACGGAACGGGGCGTACGGCGAGCGGCGGTACGGCTTGGACTCGACGGAGCGGACGGCGAAGCGCGTGTTCTCCAGCGCGGCGGCGAGCGCCCGGGCGTTCGCCTCGTCGAGGTGGAGGGTGTTCGCGCCCTTGAGCTGCCCCAGGGAGTCGAAGTCGCGGCCCTGCGCGACGCGCCTTCCGTCGACGGTCTGCAGGCGGGCGACCAGCGACGACGGGTCGGAGGCGTCCCCCGCGCGGCCGGTCGCGAAGGTGCCCGTCAGGTCCCAGTACTCGGCGGAGCGGAACGCCATGCGCTCGCGCTCCCGCTCGACGACGAGGCGGGTGGCGACGGACTGGACGCGGCCCGCCGACAGCTTCGGCATGACCTTCTTCCACAGGACCGGCGAGACCTCGTAGCCGTAGAGGCGGTCGAGGATGCGGCGGGTCTCCTGGGCGTCGACGAGCTTCTGGTTGAGCTCGCGCGGGTTGGCGACGGCGGCCCGGATCGCGTCCTTGGTGATCTCGTGGAACACCATGCGCTTGACCGGGATCTTCGGCTTGAGGACTTCCTGGAGGTGCCAGGCGATGGCCTCGCCCTCGCGGTCCTCATCGGTGGCGAGGAAGAGCTCGTCGGAGTCCTTCAGCAGGTCCTTGAGCTTCTTGACCTGGGACTTCTTGTCGGCGTTGACCACATAGACGGGCTGGAAGTCGTGTTCGACGTCCACACCGAGGCGGCGGACCTCGCCGGTGTACTTCTCCGGCACCTCCGCCGCGCCGCTGGGAAGGTCGCGAATGTGCCCGACGCTCGCCTCGACGACGTAGCCAGGGCCGAGATAGCCCTTGATCGTCTTCGCCTTGGCAGGCGACTCGACGATGACGAGTCGGCGGCCGCCCTTCGCGGTCTCGCTGGTCGGGGACAACTTCGCTCTTCTCTCCGGTCGACGCTGGGGCCTCCCCAGGCGGTGGTCCCGGGGTCGGGTGGCACTGCTTTTCGGTCGTGACGCTGCGGAGTGTGACGGTACCTCCCGCCCCCGTGTCAAACGGGAAAAGCCCGCAACGGCCACTCGAACGGTAACCCGACGAACCCTGTTCCTGCCGCCCGGAGTGCCCATCGACCCCGATGCGTGTATCCGGAGCGCGACCTCCCGATTACGTGGACGGGGGTGCGGCCGACGTCCGGAACCGGCCCCTCACAGGCGCGTCAGGCACCACGCGCCGAGGGCGAGCGCCACCAGCGCGGCGACGCTCGCGACGGTCGCCGATGCGACGGGGCTCACACCGTGGGCGACGGGTCGGCCGTGCCGGACCCGGCTCGCGGTCCACACCAGCAGCCCGGCCCCGAACAGGGCGAACACCATTCCCGCGAAGATCGCCGGCCCGCTCTCCATGGTCCCCGTGCCCCTTTTCTCCAGCCCGCGAGTACCCAGCCTCCGGGAGGCTGTCACGCGCGGGCGGCGCAGCGGCGAACCCGAGGTGAACGAAGGGCCGACGGCACCCGCGGGTGGCTCGTTCCCGACCGGTGGCCACGGGGGCGCCGGCGCGTCGCTACGCCGGTTCGAGGAATCCCTGCTCCACCAGCAGCCGGATCTGCGCGGGCGTACGGTCGCGCAGCGCCACCGGGTCCTCGCCCACCAGCTGGGCGATGGCGTCCAGGATGCGGCCCGCGCTCATGCTGCCGTCGCAGACGCCCGCGAAACCGGCACCGACCGTGTCGACCCGGGTGGCCCGGCGCATGCCGCGGTTCTGGCGCAGGACGACGTGCTCCGGGTCCTCGGCGCCGGGCAGCCCGACCTGCTCCTGGACGACCTCGGCGGCCAGCAGGAAGTGCCCTTCGAGCAGGGCGGCGTCGTCGTGCGCGCGCAGGTAGTCGACGCGGTCGAAATGGGCCCGCACGGTCTCGCCGAGCGGCTGCTCGATCGGGTGCGGCCACTCCTCCGCCGTGATCGACGGCTCGGCGGCCCCGGTCCTGCGCAGGGTGATCCATCCGAAGCCCACGGCCCGGACCTTGCGCGCCTCGAACTCGTCCAGCCAGGCGTCGTACCGCGCCTGGTACTCGGCCGCGTCACCGCGGTGGTCGCCCGCGTCCCTGAGCCACAGCTCGGCGTACTGCGTGACGTCCTGCACCTCGCGCTGCACGATCCAGGCGTCACAGCCGCGCGGCACCCAGGAGCGCAGCCGGTCCGTCCAGTCCTCTCCCTCCACGTGCTCCCAGTTGGCGAGGAAGTGCGCGAACCCTCCCTCGTTCAGACGCTCCCCCGTCTGCTGAACGAGCGAGCGGCACAGATCGTCCCCGGCCATCCCGCCGTCGCGGTAGGTGAGGCGGGCCCCCGGAGAGATCACGAACGGCGGGTTGGACACGATGAGGTCGTACGTCTCGCTGTCGTCGATCGGCTCGTAGAGCGAGCCCTCGCGCAGGTCGGCCGACGGCGTCCCGGACAGGGCGAGCGTGAGCGCGGTGATGTGCAGCGCGCGCGGATTGACGTCGGTCGCCGTCACGCGCGTGGCGTGCGCGGCGGCGTGCAGCGCCTGGATGCCGGAGCCGGTACCGAGGTCGAGGGCGGCGGAGACGGGCGTGCGCACGGTGAGGCCGGCCAGCGTCATGGACGCGCCGCCCACGCCGAGGACGACGCCCTCGGCGCGGTTGCCGATGCCGCCGGCACCGCCGACCGCACAGCCCAGGTCGGAGACGATGAACCAGTCCTCGCCACCGGGCCCGCCGTAGGGCCGGACGTCCACCGTGGCCGCCACCTCGTCGTCGCCCACGCGCACGAGCCACCCGCCGTCCAGGCACGCGTCGACGGGCAGCACGTCCGCCACACGCGCATGGAACACGGGCTGCTGGAGCAGGAACAGCCGTACGAGCAGCTCCAGCGGCGTGTCGCCGCGGGTGGCCCGGAGGGCGGGCACGGTCTCGCTGCGCGACAGCGCCGCGTAGGCGGGGGCGCCGAGCAGCTCCAGCAGTCCGTCGGCGGTGAAGGAGGCCCCGAGCAGGGCTTCCCGCAGCCGGGCCGTGACGTCGGGGCGGTCGGCGGAGGGCAGGGGGGACAGGCTGGCGTTACTCACACCCCCATTGTGGCCCGCACCCCGCCCCGCGCTCGCGCAGCCGAGGTCAGCCGGCCGCGGCCGACGGCGTCACCGAGGCCGACTTGCAGCTGGCCTGCTTGGCCATCGCCTGACCGACGTCGCCCTCCTCCAGGGTCTTCAGCGCGTCGCTGCCGCTCTTGCTGAGCTTGTTCAGCTCGGTGGCGATGTCCTTGAGGCCGTCGGCGAACTTCGCCTGGTCCTTGGTGTCGAGTCCCTCCACCTGCTTGCGCAGGGAGGCGTACGAGGAGGAGAGGCCGTTGAGCTCGGTGACCGCGTCCTTCTGCTTCTTCTCACCCTCGTCGACGTCCGGCGCTCCGGCCTTCTGGACGGCGCCGCCCATCGCCCTGTAGGCGTCGGACATGTCCTGGAACGCCTTCGCGTCGGTCCTCTGGACCTCCGCCGGCGTGCTGTTGTCCGAGGTCTCCTTCTGGATCGCCGCGTTGGCCGCCTCGATCTTCTTGGCCTGCGGCTGCACCGCGTCGCAGACCTCCTTCGCCCAGGAGTCCAGCTTGTCGTTGTCGTCGCTGCTGCCGCATCCCGTCAGCGCCAGTACCAGTACCGCACCGCCGGACAGTGCGGCCGCGAGCTTCTTGTTCACCGGATTGGTCCCTTCCATGGCTCTCGGCCCCGGAACATACACGCCGGATGGGGGACACTCGCAGGACGAACATCCATTAAGACCGTATTGAAGCCATTTGCACCAAGAGAGAGAAGGCTCACGGTGAGGGGCGCGCGCACGCACGGCGCGGGCGGACGACGCGTCAACACGCGCCGTCCGCCCGCGCTTTGATTCGAGCACCGTACGGAACTCCGGGCGCTGCCTACGAAACCACCGCCGGGTCGGCCGACTTGGGTTCCTGATCGGTGTTGTCCTCGTCGCCCACGGCGATCCCACGGCGTTTGGACACGTAGACGGCCGCGACGATGACGACGAACGCGACGACGGCGACCAGCACCCGCACGCCGACGCTCCTGTCCGCGCCGTAGGAGAACTCGATGACCGCCGGCGCGATGAGCAGCGCCACCAGGTTCATGACCTTCAGCAGCGGGTTGATCGCCGGTCCGGCGGTGTCCTTGAAGGGGTCGCCGACCGTGTCACCGATGACGGTGGCCTCGTGGGCGTCGCTGCCCTTGCCGCCGTGGTTGCCGTCCTCGACGAGTTTCTTGGCGTTGTCCCAGGCGCCACCGGAGTTGGCGAGGAACACCGCCATCAGCGTGCCCGCGCCGATCGCGCCCGCGAGGAAGGCGCCGAGCGCCCCCACACCGAGCGTGAAGCCGATGAAGATGGGTGCCATCACGGCGAGCAGTCCGGGCGTGGCGAGTTCGCGCAGGGCGTCCCTGGTGCAGATGTCGACGACCTTGCCGTACTCCGGTTTCTCGCTGTAGTCCATGATCCCGGGTTTCTCGCGGAACTGCCGCCGCACCTCGAAGACCACCGCGCCCGCCGACCGCGACACCGCGTTGATCGCCAGCCCCGAGAAGAGGAAGACGACCGCCGCCCCCGCGATCAGGCCGACGAGGTTGTTGGGCTGCGAGATGTCCATCATCAGGCTCATCGGCGCACCCTCACCGGTGAGTTTCTCGCCCACGTCCGCCGCTCCGGTGGTGATGGCGTCGCGGTACGACCCGAACAGGGCCGCCGCCGCGAGGACGGCCGTGGCGATCGCGATGCCCTTGGTGATCGCCTTCGTGGTGTTGCCGACCGCGTCCAGGTTGGTGAGCACCTGGGCGCCGGCGCCCTCGACGTCACCGGACATCTCCGCGATGCCCTGCGCGTTGTCGGAGACCGGCCCGAAGGTGTCCATGGCGACGATGACACCGACCGTGGTGAGCAGGCCGGTGCCGGCCAGCGCCACCGCGAACAGCGCCAGCATGATCGACGTGCCGCCGAGCAGGAAGGCCCCGTAGACGCCGAGGCCGATCAACAGGGCGGTGTAGACGGCCGATTCGAGGCCGACGGAGATGCCGGCGAGGACGACGGTGGCGGGGCCGGTGAGCGAGGTCCTGCCGATGTCCCTGACGGGACGTCGGGTGGTCTCGGTGAAGTAGCCGGTGAGCTGCTGGATCAGGGCCGCGAGCACGATGCCGATCGCCACCGCGACGAGTGCGAGGATCCGCGGGTCACCGTCCCGGCCCGCGATCGCCGCGTCGGTGACGCCGTCGAGGTCGGAGTACTTCCCGGGCAGGTAGACGAAGACGGCCACCGCCACCAGCACCAGCGAGATCACCGCGGAGATGAAGAATCCCCGGTTGATCGCGCTCATGCCGCTGCGGTCGGACCGCCGGGGCGCCACCGCGAAGATGCCGATCATGGCGGTGATCACACCGATCGCCGGCACCAGCAGCGGGAACGCCAGTCCGGCGTCGCCGAAGGCCACCTTCCCGAGGATCAGCGCGGCCACCAGGGTCACGGCGTACGACTCGAAGAGGTCGGCCGCCATGCCCGCGCAGTCGCCGACGTTGTCGCCCACGTTGTCGGCGATGGTCGCGGCATTGCGCGGATCGTCCTCCGGAATGCCCTGCTCGACCTTGCCGACCAGGTCGGCGCCGACGTCGGCGGCCTTGGTGAAGATGCCGCCGCCGACCCGCATGAACATCGCGATCAGCGCGGCGCCGAGGCCGAAACCCTCCAGGACCTTCGGCGCGTCGGCCGCGTACACCAGGACCACGCAGCAGGCGCCCAGCAGGCCGAGCCCCACCGTGAACATGCCGACCACGCCGCCCGTGCGAAAGGCGATCTTCATCGCTCTGTGCGACACGAGGGTGAGATCCTTTTCCGGTTCACCCGGGGCCGGTGTCGCTTCCCGCGCCGCCGCGGCGACACGCACATTGCTGCGCACGGCGAGCCACATGCCGATATAGCCGGTGGCCGCCGAGAACGCCGCACCGATCAGGAAGAACACCGATCGTCCGGCCCGTTGATTCCAGTCGTCCGCGGGCAGCAGCATGAGCAGAAAGAACACGACGACGGCGAATACGCCGAGCGTGCGAAGCTGCCGGGCCAGATAGGCGTTCGCGCCTTCCTGGACGGCCGCGGCGATCTTCTTCATGCTGTCGGTACCCTCGCCCGCCGCTAGCACCTGGCGTACCAGGACGCCCGCGAGGACCAGTGCGGCCAGTGCGACGACCGCGATGCACGCGACCAGGACGCGGTTCCCGTCGGTGAGCACGGCGGCCGCCAGGGGCGAGGGATCGCCCAGCTGATGAGGGGTGGAAAGCTCCGCCATTCGTCCTCCTTGACGCTTGGGCTGAGCTCAAGATGTGGACGGGATTGTAGGTATCGGAACCTGATCAAAACAGTGCACGACAAATAGAAATGGCCTGTCAACCACAAGGGGCCCGGAAAGTAGTAATGCCCTTCCACCGTTAATGGCGATCACGTGACTTCGGGCTGCCGTGATCCATTTTTTTGTGCGTTTGATCGTGAATGAATTCACTTGACGCCCGCACGGCACCACTGTATGCGTGGACCCTGACTTCCGCACACGACGAAGGGCCCTACGAGGTAGGGCCCTTCGAGTGTCTGCCGTGAGGCTTCGGGTGTCGGGGTGGGGTCAGACCGGCGGCAGCACCGTCGGCGAGATCGGCCAGGTCATGCGGATCAGTCCGCCGTCCTCGCCGGCCGTGACCTCCACATCGTCGACGAGTCCGCTGATGACCGCGAGGCCCATCTCGTCCTCCTCGGCCTCCAGGTCGTCGACGGCGGCGCCCGGGGGCCCGGCCCCGCGTGCCGCGTGCGGCGCCTCGTCGCCGACCTCGATGGAGAACTGCTTCTCCTCCTCGATCAGCGACACCGTGACCGGCGCCGTGATGCCGACGTGCTGATGCAGGCCCACAGCCCGGGAGCAGGCCTCGCCGACGGCGAGTCTGACCTCGTCGAGGACGGCCTCGTCCACTCCGGCCCTGCGTGCCACCGCGGCCGCCACCAGGCGGGCGGTGCGGACATGCTCGGGCAACGCGCTGAAGCGGAGTTCAACGGTGGCCATGCATCCCCCCTCGGAACTACGGGCGTGCTGTCGAAGGCCCGGGCGGCCGACAGCCCGGACCCTCCTTGCTCTGCTGCGGTCCCGGGCCCAGGGCCCGGGACCGGTCGTCAGTCGGTGGCCGCCACCGCTTCCTCGACCGAGGTGTGAATGGGGAACACCTTGGTGAGGCCGGTGATACGGAAGATCTTGAGAATGCGCTCCTGGTTGCAGACCAGGCGCAGCGAGCCCTCATGGGCACGCACCCGCTTCAGTCCGCCGACCAGCACGCCGAGCCCGGTGGAGTCGAGGAAGTCCACGCCCTCCATGTCGACGACGAGGTGGAAACTCCCGTCGTTCACGAGCTCGACCAGCTGCTCACGCAGCTTGGGCGCGGTGTATACGTCAATTTCGCCACCGACCTCGACGACCGTACGATCGCCGACGGTACGGGTCGACAGGGACAGGTCCACGGATCCTCCAGCACCTTGCTATCGAGCGGTCGTCCCTCGGGACACCTCGGCTTGAAGCTCCCAGGACGGTTCGCCAGCCGCGATGGCATTCAATCACTTACCGGCAGGCGTGCACGACGCCTTGGTCCCATTGTCCGTCACGCCAGTGACAGACTCGGTGCCGATGGCCAAGAATCACCGACCCGATCGACCCCCGGCGGAGCCCGGCTCCCGGCCGGAACCGGGCACGGTCCTGGACCGGCTCGCCGCGGGACCGAGCCGGGCCACGCGTATCACTCATACGGAGCACTTGCCCCCGCGAGCGGGCCGTCATGCCGTCTGGCCCGACCGGATTCGCCCGGAGGTCGTCGCCGCGGTGCGGACCGCCGGCATCGAACACCCCTGGGCCCACCAGGCACGCGCGGCCGAGCACGCGCTGGACGGCGACTCCGTGGTCGTCGCCACCGGCACCGCGTCCGGCAAGTCGCTGGCGTACCTGGTGCCGGTGCTGTCGACGCTGCTGGACGGTTCCGAGGCCCCGAACGGGCGGGGCGCCACCGCCCTCTACCTCGCTCCGACCAAGGCGCTCGCCGCCGACCAGTGCCGGTCCGTGAAGGAACTTTCACAACCTCTCGGCACATCTGTGCGAGCCGCGGTGTACGACGGCGACACGCCCTTCGAGGAACGCGAGTGGATCCGCCAGTACGGCACCTACGTGCTGACCAACCCGGACATGCTGCACCGCGGCATCCTGCCGTCCCACCCCCGCTGGTCCTCCTTCCTCAAGGCGCTGAAGTACGTCGTCATCGACGAGTGCCACACCTACCGCGGCGTCTTCGGCTCCCACGTCGCCCAGGTGCTGCGCCGACTGCGCCGACTGTGTGCCCGCTACGGCGCGTCGCCGGTGTTCCTGCTCGCCTCCGCCACCGCCGCCGAGCCCTCGGTGGCGGCCCGCCGGCTCACCGGGCTGCCGGTGGTGGAGGTCGCCGACGACGCCTCCCCGCGCGGTGAACTGGTGTTCGCCCTCTGGGAGCCGCCGCTGACCGAGATGGAGGGCGAGAAGGGCGCCCCGGTCCGCCGCACCGCCACCGCCGAGGCCGCCGACCTGCTCACCGACCTCACCGTCCAGGGCATGCGGTCGATCACCTTCGTGCGCTCCCGGCGCGGCGCCGAGTTGATCTCGGTGATCGCCCAGGAACGCCTGGCCGAGATCGACCGTTCACTGTCCCGGCGCGTGGCCGCGTACCGCGGCGGCTACCTCCCCGAGGAACGCCGCGCCCTGGAACGCGCCCTGCACTCCGGCGAGCTCCTCGGCCTGGCGGCGACGAACGCCCTCGAGCTGGGCCTCGACGTGTCCGGCCTGGACGCCGTGGTGATCGCCGGGTATCCCGGCACCCGGGCGTCGCTGTGGCAGCAGGCGGGCCGGGCCGGGCGGGCGGGGCAGGGGGCCCTGGCGGTGCTGGTCGCCCGGGACGACCCACTGGACACCTTCCTCGTCCACCATCCGGAGGCCCTCTTCGACCAGCCCGTGGAGTCCACGGTCCTCGACCCCGACAACCCGTACGTCCTCGCTCCCCATCTGTGCGCGGCGGCGGCCGAGCTGCCCCTGACGGAGGATGACCTGAGCCTCTTCGGCCCCGCCTGCGAGGAACTGCTGCCCCAGCTGGAGGCGGCGAGGCTGCTGCGCCGGCGGACCCGGGCCTGGCACTGGACACGCCGTGAGCGGGCCGCCGACCTGACCGACATCCGCGGGGAGGGCGGGCGTCCGGTCCAGGTCGTCGAGGCCGGTACGGGCCGGCTGCTGGGCACGGTGGACGCCGGCGCCGCCCACACGACCGTCCACGAGGGCGCCGTCCACCTCCACCAGGGGCGCACGTACCTCGTCCGGTCCCTGGACCTCGAGGACTCCGTCGCGCTGGTCGAGCAGGCCACCCCGTCCTACTCGACGGTCGCCCGTGACACGACGGCGATCTCGGTCCTGGAGACCGACACCGAGGTCCCGTGGGGTGACGGACGCCTGTGTTACGGCTCCGTCGAGGTCACCAACCAAGTGGTCTCCTTTCTGCGCCGGCGGCTGATCACCGGCGAGGTCCTGGGCGAGACGAAGCTCGACCTCCCTCCTCGGACACTGCGCACGCGCGCGGTGTGGTGGACGGTCACCGAGGACCAGCTGGACGCGGCCCGGATCAACCCGGAGATCCTCGGCGGGGCCCTGCACGCCGCCGAACACGCCTCCATCGGAATGCTGCCCCTGTTCGCGACCTGCGACCGCTGGGACATCGGTGGCGTGTCGGTCCCCCTGCACCCCGACACGCTGCTGCCGACGGTCTTCGTGTACGACGGCCACCCTGGCGGCGCGGGCTTCGCCGAGCGCGCCTTCCACACCGCCCGCGACTGGCTCACGGCCACCCGGGAGGCCATCGCCTCCTGCGAATGCGACGCCGGCTGCCCCTCCTGCATCCAGTCCCCCAAGTGCGGCAACGGCAACGAACCGCTGCACAAACGGGGGGCCGTACGCCTGCTCACGGTGCTGCTACGGGGCGTGGTGGAGGCGGAGGCGGGTGCCCCGGCGAGTCGAGGGGCAGGGGCGGGGTCCGCTGCGGGAGCGGGCCGGGGGGCGGGTTCCGCTGCGGGGCCGGGCCACCCCGGGGAGGCGGGGTCGGGGGCAGGTCCCACTCTGGAGACGGGTCCGGAGACAGGTCTCACCACGGAGGCGGGCCACCTTACGGAGGCGGGTCCGGAGGCGGCCCACCCTGCGGAGGCGAGCCACCCTGCGGAGCCAGGGGCGGAGGCAGGCTCCCCTCCAGGGGCGGAACCGGAGACGGGTACCGCTGACGGTACGGAGGCGAGGTAGGCGGGACCTCCGCCGCGAGGCCCGCCTGCGGGATCCCGGCCACGCGCCCCGCCGACGGGGCCTCGGCCGCCGGTACGGCCGTCGCCGGGCCCGCCCGCGCCCGGACCTCCGCCGTGAACGGCCCTCGGCCCGACGACGCCGTCACGTCCGCGACCTGGCCGGTGAGCACGCACCGCACCAGCCGCGTCCCCTGTGCCCGCGCGACCCGGTCCGCTCGCGCGCATGCGGCCGCGCCGCCCCCTGCCCAGTGGTCCGCCGCGGCAAGCGCCGCCAGATCGGCGCCGCCGGCCGCACGGTGCCGGGCCACGACGGCCTCTCCCAAGGCCAGCACGATGCCGAACACGAGGCACAGCACGGTGATGGCACCGAGGCTCCAGACCGTGGCGGACCCTCGGTCGGACCCGAGGCTCGGACCCGAGGCCGGGCCCTGGGTCCGACCCGGGCCCGTGCCGGGGCTGGGCGCCTGAACGAGGTCGAAGGCGTGGCCGGAATTGGGAGGAGCCTGACCGTGGTCGGGGGCCTGGCCGGGTCCGGGGACCTGACCGAGGTCGGGGACCTGGCCGGGTCCGGGGACCTGACCGAGGTCGGGAGCCTGACCGGGTCCGCGGGTCTGGTCGGCGCCGGGGGCCTGGCCGACGTCGGAGACCCAGTCGGTGCCGGGGGCCTGTTCGCGGCCGAAACCCGCGTCGGAGCCGGAGCCCCCGACCCCGTCGCGCCCCTGTCCGATCGCCGCCCCGCGTGCGAGACCGCACCTCATGGCTCCGCCCCCACCGCCTGCTCCACCGATGCCACGGCCTCCTCCCGTACTTCGAAGGGCAGTCCGTGCAACACCGACGGCCTGGCCACCACAACCACGCGGACCCGGCCCGCTTCCCGGCTGACCGTGACCCGCGCGCCACGCGGCGCCGCCTTCCGGGCGACCTCGACGACCGCATCGGCCGGATCCTGACGGGCAGCCGCGCGGGCACCCGCCCGAGCCGCGTCCACGCACTGGATCTGATCGGCCACCACGAGCAGCCACCACACCAACGCCATCGCGAACAACACCAGCACCGGCAGCACCACGGCCGTCTCCGCCGTCACGAAGCCCCTGTCGGAAGCGCCGGCAGACCTCCTGCCGGATTCCCCGCGGGCCCCCGCCTCCGCCCTCGCCACCCGCTCACATCCGCGCATCGAGTGCCCGCTTCACGATGCCCTGCAGCTCCGCGCTGACCGCCCCGCTCGTCACCACCTTGTAGAGGACCACGGCGAACGCCACCGCCGCGACGATCCCCATCGCGTACTCGGAGGTGACCATTCCCGCGTCCTTCCGCGCGGACAACCCACGCCCTGCCGCACGTGCGCCGCACACCAAGGCACGCAGCCGTGCCCGTACCGCCTGATACATCACAACCCCCGTAAGGTCCGTTCCCGTTGATCACTTGCTCGTCCGTGGTCATGCACGCGCCGGCTCCACACCGGACAGTCCCGTCCCGTCAGCCACCACCTCCTCCCGCTCCCAGCACCCCACCGGCGAGTCCGATCACGACCGGCAGTACCCCCACCGCGATGAACGCGGGCAGGAAGCACAGCCCCACCGGTGCGGTGACCATGACGGCCGCCCGGCGGGCCCTCGCCGTCGTGGTGCGCGCCCAGTCGGCGCGGGCCTGTGTGGCGAGTCGGGCGACCGGGCCGGCGGCGGGAAGGCCGGTCACGTCGGCCCGTTCCAGCAGCCGCGCCAGGGGCCCGGCACCCGGGAGCTCGGCCAACCCACGCCAGGCACCTCGCGGTTCACCGCCCAGCCTGACCTCCGCGGCGCCGCGCCCCAGCGCGTCACCGACGGGCCCGCCGAGGGCATCACCCACCGCCTGGGCCGCCGCCACCGGACCGGCGCCCGCCGCGATGCAGGCCGCCAGCAGGTCCGCGGCAAGCGGCAGTTGGCGGGTGGCTTCCGAGACACGGGTCTCAGCCTCGGCCGTACCGGCGGCGGTCCGACGCGCCTGCCAACGCCACAGCCCGGCCGCGAGCACACAACCCACCACGACACCGACCACATCCCCGACCAGGGCCCAGCCGGCACCCACGGTGCCCACCAGGGGCAGCCATCCACGGACGGCACCCAGCGCCCCGGCCCGTCGCGGGACCACGCGCTCCGGCTCCGGGACCAGTAGTCCGGTGAGCCGCCTGTGTACCGCCCGCTTCCGCCGGACGGATCCGACGCCGCGCGCCAGCCACCCGGCAAGCAGTGCCACCCCCAGCAGTGTCCCCAGCCTGTGGACGACTTCCCCGTTCACGACGCCGCCTCCGCTCCACGGACGATCCGACCCACCCACCACATGCCGAGGCCCTCCAGAACTCCGCCGACCAGCAGGCAGCCGAGTCCGGCTCCGGTGTGCAGCAGCACATGCAACGGGTCGGAACCGAGGGCGACACCGAGAAGGAGTCCCAGGGCCGGCAGGCCGGCGAGCATCACCGCCGTGGCGCGGGCGCCCGCCAACTGCGCCCGCAGGTCGGACCGCTGGTCCCGTTCGGCGCGCAGGGCGCCCTCCAGCCGGTCGAGCCCGGCCGCGAGCCCGGCACCCTGGTCGACGGCGACCCGCCAGCATGCCGCGAGACCCCGCAGCCCCTCGGCCCCCGGTTGCCGTGCCGCCGCGGTGAGCGCCCCCGGCACGTCCCCGCCGAACCGGGCCGCCGCCAGCACTGCCGCCCGCGCGTCACCGAGCCCTGCGAAGTCGTGCGCGGCGCACAACAGCGCCTCGGCCGGTTGCCGCCCCGCCTTCACCTCCCCGGCAACCGCCCCGCACAGGGCGATCACCGCGTCCTGGCGGCGCTCTCGGTCCCTCCTCGCCCGGCCGGCCAGCCGCGTCCGCCGCAGCAGTGGCACTCCCGCCGCCCCCGCGAGGACCGGCAGCACCGAGTCGGCCGACACCGCCACGGCCAGCCCGGCCGCCAGCGACCACCACTCGGCCCTCAACCGTCCGTGGACAAGCCGCAGCCCGTCCGCAACCCGGCGCGCCGTGGGCGGCCCGGCCCCGACCGCCCCGCCGTCGGCGAGCACCATCCGCGCCCGCCGCACCCCGGAGTGCCACCCGCTCCCGGCCGACCACGCCGCCGCCCCCAGACACGCAAGGGCCACACCCGTCGCCAGCCCGCCCGCCCCCGTCACCTGCACGCCTCCCGTCCGACAGCGCGCGTTTCGGACCCGTCAGCGCTCAGCAGCTCCCGCAGCCGCTCCCAGCCCCGCTCGGCCACGAAGGCCTCAGCGCCCCACCGCAGCGCCGGCACCGTACGCACCAGCCCCGACGGGTCCCTTTCCAGTACGTGCACCTCGGCGATCCGACGCCGTCCGGCCCGGTCGCGGACCAGGTGCAGGACGACCGAGAGGGCGGCGGCGAGCTGGCTGTGCAGTGCGGCCCGGTCCAGCCCGGCGGCCGTGCCGAGCGCTTCCAGCCGGGCCGGCACATCGGCTGCGGCATTGGCATGCACCGTCCCGCACCCGCCTTCGTGACCGGTGTTCAACGCCGCCAGCAGGTGGACGACCTCGGGGCCGCGCACCTCGCCGACGACGAGCCGGTCCGGCCGCATGCGCAGCGCCTGCCGCACCAGGTCCTCCAAGGTGACCAGGCCGGCGGCCTCCTGATTGGCGGGCCTGGTCTCCAGGCGGACCACGTGCGGATGATCCGGCCGCAACTCTGCCGAGTCCTCGGCGAGCACGATCCGCTCCCCCGGCCCGACGAGCCCGAGCAGCGCACTCAGCAACGTCGTCTTGCCGCTCCCGGTGCCACCGCTGACGAGGAAGGACAGCCGTGCCCGCAGCAGAGCGCGCAGCACCCGGTCACCGCCGGGTGGCACGGTGCCCGCCGCCACCAGTTCGTCGAGCGTGAACGCCCGCGGTCGCACCACGCGGAGGGACAGGCATGCGCAGCCGACGGCGACCGGAGGCAGCACCGCGTGCAGCCGGGTGCCGTCGGGCAGCCGGGCGTCCACCCACGGCCGGGCGTCGTCGAGCCGCCGTCCGGCGACCGTGGCGAGGCGCTGCGCGAGCCGCCGTACCGCCCCGGCGTCCGGGAAGGAAACGGGCGTCAGCTCCAGGCCGCCGCCGCGGTCCACCCAGACCCGGTCCGGGGCGGACACCAGTACATCGGTCACCGACGGGTCGGCGAGCAGCGGCTCGAGCGGCCCGGTGCCGACGAGTTCCGACCTCAGCTGCTCCGCGGCGCCGAGGACCTCGGCGTCCCCGAGTACCCGCCCCTGCTCCCGCAGGGCCTGCGCCACGCGCGCGGGCGTCGGCTCGGCCCCGCTCTCGGCGAGCCACCGCCGTACACCGTCGAGCATCGCGGAGACAGGTCCCGGACCTCTCCCGGTGTCCGCTGCCGGGGGTGCCTCCGAAGCCCGCCCCGGAGGCGTCCGGGGTGCCGTCCCCAGGGCCGACCGGTTGGCCCAGCCCGGCACCGCCCGGGCAGCCGTCCCCACGGGCACCTCGGTTCCCCGGCTTGCACCCTCCCTGGTGGGCAATCCCGCACCCGCACCCGCGGTCATCCCTGGAGCCGTTCCCGCGGGCATCCCTGGAGCCGTTCCCGCGGGCATCCCGGGAGCCGTTCCCGCGGGCATCCTGACAGCCCTCCACGCGGACAACCGGGAAGCCCCTTCCGGTGACCGCCCCATGGCCGATCCCGGTGCCGTACCCGAAGGCGCTCCCGCGGTCACCGCAGAGGCCGTCCCTGCCGCTGGACCTCCCGCGAACGGCGCGGGAGCCACCTCGTCAGCCACCTCCACGCCCGTAGTGGCCGAGGCCCCTACGGGCGCCCCCGCAGGGGGTCCGGAGGCCGTCCCCGCGGACACCGCGCCCGGCGTTCCTTCAGCAGCCCTCCCGGGCCTCCCGGGCCTCCCGGCGTCCTCCCCCGCAACCACACGTGTCGGCAACGGCCCCGGCACCGCCCCCGAGGCCCCCGTGCCCGGCATCCCCGCAGAGACCGCCGGTCGCCTCCCACCACTCACCGCATCAAGCACCGCGCCACCCGCCATCTCAGACACCGCACCACCCACCACCTCACGGACCACACCACCCACCGCACCCGACGCCACACGACGCACCGCACCCGGCAACACGTCACCCACCACACCCGCCACCACGTCACCCACC
>NZ_JAGMUE010000190.1:0-660 GCF_019049165.1 Streptomyces sp. AC627_RSS907 | reverse complement strand
GACCGAGGACGCGCTGGGCCGGGCGCTGCTGGAGCGCCAGCACCGGATTGCCGACCTGGAGGTGCGGCTCGGCCAGTTGGAGGCGGCCTGGGCGGCGGAACGGGCCCGGGTCGAGACGCTGGAACAGGAGTTGGCCTGCCCCGACCACGACCGCGAACAGCTCCTCCACGAACAGGACCGGCTGCGCCAGGAAGTGCGCCGGCTCACCGACGAGTTGGAGGAGGTACGCCGCCGGGGCATGCTCGCCGAGGACCGGTGCCAGCTCCTGGAACGGCAACTCGCCGCCGTGGAGGCGCAGGGCGTGGCGTCCGGCGAGACGCACGCGGCCGACGAGGCGGAGGCGGTCGGCCTCTCTCCCCTCACCCACGCCCCGCCGTACGCCACCGCCCACGCCTCCGCCGCCGCGCACCCCACCGCCACGGCTGCTACCGCCACCGCCACCACCGCCAGCCGGGCCGGGGCGGCCACCGCCGGCAGGCCGGCGCAGCACCCGGCGACGGCCTACCCGCCGCCCGCCGCGGCGACCTGGGGGGCGGGGCCGCGCCCGAAGATCCTCATCGTGGACGACCAGCGCGACAACCTGCTGGCCATGGAGGCGGTGCTCGCCACCCTGGGGCAGGAACTCGTCGCGGCCACCTCGGGGCGGGAGGCGCTCAAGGC
>NZ_JAGMUE010000189.1:0-555 GCF_019049165.1 Streptomyces sp. AC627_RSS907 | reverse complement strand
GTTGGAGCAGGACGGAATCTTTCCCTTCCCTGGTCCGGTGTAGGCCCCGTCATCCCACTGAGTGGTGATCGGCGCGTCCGCGTAAACGGCCTCCCACCAAGCGCGAGGTGCCTCTGATCGCAGCAGTCGGTTTCCCTGACGATTGCCGCCGGCGCTCCCGGGCCAGATCGCCTCCGGCACGAACAGGTGCCTCGGCACCTGTCGGCACGCGGGAAGCCAGTCAGAGGCGAGCGACCCTTTCCGCATGAGCGCGGAGGCCAACCGTTCGAGGCCGGCCTCCGCCACGTCGTGCTCAGTCATCGACCGTCCGCCGGACCTTGCCCGTCGTTGGTGTTACCACCCTCGTCCGACCCGCCGCCACCGTGCTTGTTCCCACTGTCGCTGTCATCCTGCGGGTTACCGCCCTCGGCCGTCATGAGCCACCACTTACGCATGGGGTTACCTCCTGGGTTCGCGTGACATCGGGTGGCGAAGCCCTCGACTGGAAAGCCGTGGCTACGCCGCACTCGCGAGTCGCGGGTCCTACGTGTCATCACCGGCGGTGTGCGACAGGGC
>NZ_JAGMUE010000188.1:0-14275 GCF_019049165.1 Streptomyces sp. AC627_RSS907 | reverse complement strand
TCGCCCCGCCCGGTCTCCGCGACCACCTCATCGATCAGTTGCGGCGGAAACGCCCGCGTCAGCACCCCAATCGCAATCCGGTCCGACAACCGCTCACCCGCAGGCGACTTGACCTGCCCCACCCTCGCCACACCACAACCAACGAGAGCAGGCCAACTAAGTCACCGGCATTGGGGCTAGCCCCACATCGACCGACCGGTTGCCCGGATGGTGCGGCAGGTTTCGGACAGCAAGGCTGAATGCATACGGATCCACCAAGCAAAAGGGAACCCTCTGTGTTCAGCTTCAAGTCACCGAGCCGCCGTACCTCCCGCATCTCAGCAGTCGGCGCTCTTGTGGCCGCGGCCTGCGTCACGGTCATGGTCGGCAGCGCCGGAGCCATCGTCAACGGGTCGGACTCCACCGAGAGCTACCCGTTCATGGCGACCATCCCGGAGTCGGCCCCGGACCAGGGCCTGTTCGACGGGAACTGCGGGGCGTCGCTGATCGATCAGCAGTGGGTGCTGACGGCGGCTCACTGCCTGAAGGTCGAGGGCATCAAGCTGGACGGCATCGTGCGGGTCGGCAGCGACCACCGCAAGACCGGCGGCACCGTCCGGAAGATCGACCGGACCTTCGTCCATCCCGGCTATGTGAACGGCGACAACAAGGCCGCCAACAAGAACGACATCGCGCTGGTACGCCTGGACCGCCCCGTCGCCCAGCAACCCATCAAGATCGCCGAGCAGGCAGGACGGCCCGGCACGCCGACCCGGCTCCTGGGCTTCGGCACCACTGTCGACACCGAGTTCAAGTTCCCGGACCGGCTGCAGGAGCTGAACACCCGCAGGGCCGCCGAGTCCGAGTGCGCGCCCGGCTACGCGGACCGGACCCGGCTGTGCACGATCAGCACCGTGCCCAAGGCCATGGCGTGCTCCGGGGACTCCGGCGGACCGCAGGTCCAAAGGGGCCGGGACGGCCACTGGGAGCTGATCGGCGTCACCTCGGGGCCCGGCGCCCCGAAGGTACCGTGCTCGGAGGGCCCCGGCCTCTACACCAGCGCGCCCGCCTACGCGGGCTGGATCGACAGGACCATGAAGACCCACAGCGCTCCGTCGACTGCGGCCAAGGAGCCCGACCTCACCGTGACCGGCACGAACGACAACACCGCGGCCATCGTCGGAGTGGCCGCCGCGCTGATCACCGCCGGAGGCGGCACCGCCCTCGCAGTACGCCGCCGCAAGACCCGCCACGCCGCCTGAGCGAAACCGCCGCAGCCCAAAGGCTGCCTCCTCGCCAGGGGTTCTCCTCGTCTCCGGTGCTCCGCGTCCGTGGGGCCCGCCGGGACGGTGACGGTGCCCTGGTGGTGACCGGATCGCTGTGACCGGTCCCGGGCAGGGCGGCTGCGCCGTTGCCCAGGGGGTCGCCGTCCTGCGGTGGCACGGCGTCTCACTCGCACGAGCGGGCCCTCGCGCAACCTGCTGGAACCCGGCGGTCAGACTTCGCTGGGACAGGCCAGTGTCAACGAGCCCGACGCGACCGGCTTCCGCATCGCCATCTACCTGCGCCGGGTCGACGACGCCGAGCGCAACGACAGGCAGCTCACCCCGACAGCCGCCGCGAACTCGGCTTCCACGTCACCTGGAGCGGCATCGACGAGCCGTAGACAGCCCGACGGCCTCGGCTGCGGCAGGCCATCACATGGCCCGGTCACGGACTCGCCTGGCAGGCTGCGCGGCGAGTTTGTGGCTGTGTCGGCCTCCGTATCCGGATCAATGACGGTGAAGATGCCGCAGTTCCGTGTGCCTTGGTGTTCGCGATCCCCGGTCGTGCTTCGATCGCCCCCCTCACGGGCGGTCTGGCGTCCAGAGCAGGTCAATGCCGGTCGGGGGCTGTGACACTCGGGTGGCTGCGGGAGGACCTGGCCATCGGGGCGGGAGCCGTCCGCATGCTTTCCGCCGACCAGGGGAGAAGCGTGCCGAACGAGTTGAAGTACGGCGACCAGGTCCACCTGCAGAACGGCTACAACACCTGGGCGGGCGGTTGCCTGGACACCAACGGGCACGCGACCGCCGACCGGAAGAACAGCGGCGGCAAGTACAACGTCTCGACGGCCAAGGACCAGGACCGCGCCCCCGGACTACGGCCGGCAGGCACCGTCGTGCGGTGAGAAAACGGCTCGGCACACACGGTGGGTGGCGTTCGTCCGGCTGGTCGCGGCTGTGTGCCGCCCTTGAAGAGCGCCGAGAAGACCAGTTGATTCCCGGGTTCGAGGACGTGACAGCTCGGGCCGCGCGGAACACCATCTCGGCGCCACCCCCGCTCAGGTCGCACTGACCTGGGCACCGACCAGCCCACCGCCGGCGGCCTGTGAGGTCGGCCCCGTCACGGGCGTGCGGCAGCCGCCGCCGCATCCCACCGTTCGGCGAAGCCGATGTTCAGGCCGGGGAGACGGTCCCGTACGACGGCACTGCCGAGCTGGGGTACGGCACCTGGGAACACGCCTCCGTCAGCCACGCCCCGACATGTGGCGAGCCGCCCCCCACCGGTCGAGGTAACCGAGCTCCGCATCGGGCCGCCAGGCACCGCACGCCCCGACCCGTCGGCAAGGACCAGCAGCGCCCCGTCCCGGCCGATGCCCTTGCTGCGCCTGCCCGCGTTCCAGCAGCCGCCGACCTGGCCATGATCGGGAGGCGCGTCCGGGTTCAGGACCTGTTCCAGGAGCCGTCGGCGACGCAGTGGCTGATCGAGCACGCGCTGAACGGACGGTCCCCGGCCCATGTCCACGTCGGCGGCTGCTGGAGCAGCGGAAAGCGCAGCCGTGGCGTCGCCCGCAACCCGGCCTTGCGCGCCCTGACCAAGGGCGTCGCGCCCGGCCCGCAGTGCCGACCGGACACCGAGCTCGGCCTGCTGGACCGCGCCGGGCCCTCGGGCCGGCCGAGGGCCCGGCGAGAGCCGGGTCCAGTGCCTCCCGCACCCGGGCCGACGAAGCCGCGTCACGGATGACCTGACCCGCCACACCTCCCTCACCATGAGCGGGCACAGGACGTCACCCGTTCGGCTGTACCTCCCCCGTGGCAGACACCTTTGCCGCGCCCACGCAATGAGCAGGGCGTGAACATTCCCACAGATGGTGGACCGCACGACGACGCGACGCAGCGGGCCGTCGCCCCCGGGCAGGAGCTGAGACGGCTACGCCTGCGCAAGGGGCTCTCCCTGGCGGGGCTCGCCGAGCGGATCCATTACACGAAGGGCTACCTGTCCCGCGTCGAGAACGGGAACCAGGCCCTCACTCCCGCCGTGGCGCGGGCCTGCGACAAGGCCCTGGAGACCGGCGGCCTCCTGGATCGCCTGACGGCCGCGGCGGTTCCGGAGCAGCGCCGACGGGTGCGTGAAGGCGAGTGCCCGTACCGAGGGCTCGCCGCGTACGACACGGCCGACACGTGCTGGTTCTTCGGCCGGGAACGAGCCACGGCGGCCCTGGTCCAGGTGGTGACCGCGCGGCTGGGCGGGGGCGGTCCGACGATGGTGGTGGCCGCCTCCGGCACAGGGAAGTCCTCGCTGCTGAGAGCCGGGCTGGTACCGGCGGTGCACCGTGGAGCGCTCCCCGTGCCAGGCTCGCACCGCTGGCCGGTTCTTGTCACGCACCCCGGCGGCCGCCCTGTGGACGGCTTACTGGCGGAGGTCTCCCGCGCGCTCCGGGCCGACCCGGCGGCGCTGCGGTCCGCGCTGGAGAGCAGTCCGCGCCATCTCGCCCGGCTCGTGCACGGCCTCCTCGGCCAGAACCCCTGGGAGGACGAGGCGCGTCTCGTGCTGGTCGTGGACCAGTTCGAAGAGGTCTTCACCTTGTGCCAGGACGCCGTCGAGCGCGACCTGTTCATCCGCGCCCTGCACGCCCTGTCGACGCCACACGACCACCGCACCGGAGACGACGACGGCACGGAACGGCCGAGCGGTCCGGCCGCTCTCGTCGTCCTGGGCATGCGCGCCGACTTCTACGGCGCCTGTCTGGCCCATCCGGAGCTCGCTGAAGCGCTGCGGGACGGGCAGCTCCCGCTGCAGCCGATGTCTCCCGGCGAGATCCGTTCCGCCGTGGCAGGGCCGGCCGAGCGCGCGGGACTGGAGCTCGAACCCGGACTCGTCGAGGTGATTCTGCGGGACCTCGGTGCCGTCGCGGCGCAGCAGAGCGCCGACGAGAGCGCGCCGGGGCCCGGCGGGCCGGGTGTGCTGCCCCTGCTCTCACACGCTCTCCTCGCGACCTGGCAGGAACGTGACGGGACGCGTCTGACCGTCGGGGGCTACGAACGGACCGGCGGCATTCTCGGCGCGGTGGCTGCCACCGCGGAGCAGGCCTACGGGCGCCTGCCCGCAGAGCGGAAGGAGGTGGCCCGTGCCGTCGTGCTCCGTCTGGTCAGGGTCGACGGGGACGGCCGCGCCACCCGCCGTCACGCCACTCCGCGCGAGCTCACCCCCGCAGGCTGCGGGCAGGCGGAGGACGTCGTCGAGGAGTTCACCCGCGCCCGTCTGCTGACCGCCGACCACGACCGGATCACTCTCGCCCACGAGGCCGTGCTGCGCGCCTGGCCTCGGCTGCGGCGCTGGATCGACGCCGACGCCACTGCCCTGCGCGCATGGCAGCAGTTGCGGGAGACCGCCCGGCAGTGGCATGCGGAGGACCGCGATCCCGCCTTGCTTCCCCGGGGCAGCCGTCTGGTCACCGCTCAGGAGGCCGCCCGGCATCCTCTGGTCGCAGTGGGGGAGACCGAGCGGGCGTTCCTGCTCGCGGCACAGGCCCAGGAGCAGGGCGAACGGGAGCGCGAGCAACGGCGCACACGCCGCCTCCACCAGCTGCTGGTGGCCCTCGCGGTGCTGCTCGTGATGGCTCTCGCCAGTACCGGCCTGGCCGTGCACAGCAGCCGGCAGGCGATCAAAGGGCAGCGCATGGCACGTCTCGCGGAGAAGCTGGCCCTGCTCGGTGTGCCCGACATCGGCGAGAACTCGGAGGCCACCATGCTCCTGGCCGCCTCGGCCTGGTCGACCGCCCCGACCCGCGCCTCCCGGAGTGCGCTGCTGAGCACGCAGGCCAAGCCGTACAAGGGATCCATGGAGGGCCACACCCGCCGGGTGCGCGCCGTCGCGTGGACGGGCGACGGCCGGCATGTGTTGTCGGGAGGGGCGGACGGCACGGTCCGTATCTGGGACAGCCGCTCGCACCGGCAGGTCAGGCGGATCGATCACGGTGAAGCCGTTCAGGCCGTCGCCGTCGCCCAGGGGACGGGGAAGATCGTCTGGGGAAACGCGCAGGGGGAGCTGACGACGCTCACCGGTCCGGGCGGGGAGCAGGCGCTGCTTCCCCACCGGCACGGCCGGCGGGTGACGGGGCTGGCCGCTTCCCGGGACGGGCGAACGGTGCTCTCCGTCTCCGAGGACGGCACGGTCGGGCGTCATGACCTGACCCGCCCCCACGCCCGGCCGGTCCGTGTCGATCTCGGTCACCCGCTCTACTCGGTGGCCCTCACCTCCGACGGCAGGCGCGCCGCGGTGGCGGGGAGAAACGGCCGTCTGTGGCTGCTGGACCTAGCGGGCGACACGTCCTTGGAACTGGACAACGACGGGAGTGACAGCATCTGGGCCCTCGCTTTCACCCCGGACGGACGCAGGCTCGTGGCCGGTGAATGGGACGGCGACGTCTCCCTCTGGGACACCGGCGGCAGGAAGAAGGAGGCGACCTTCGCCGGGCTGACGGACTCGGTGGTCGACGTGACGGTCTCCCCGGACGGGCTCCATGTCGCCGCCTCCGGTCACGAGGACGTCGTGGCCGTCTGGGACCTCGCCTCACACCGGCTGCTCACCACCCTGGTGGGTCATCAGGGCTTCGTCTGGGGAACCGAGTACTCGCCCGACGGCCGTACCCTCGCGACCGGCGGTGACGACCGGGTCGTCCGGCTGTGGACACCCACCGGCACGCTGGGGCTGCTCGAGGGCGGCGAGCCCTGGCTGGACGCACAGCTCTCCCCGGACAGCCGTCACCTGGGCCTCGCCGGACAGGACGGCTCCGCACGCATCCTCGACCTGCGCACGGGCATGGCACGCCGCCTGCGGGGAACGGACGACGCGCACGCCTCAGTGCACGCGGTGGCCTTCAGCGACGACGGAACCCGGTTCGCCGCCGCCGACGAGAGCGGCCGCGTCCGCGTCTGGCGCACCGACGACCCGCGGCGTCCGCCCGGGCCTCCCCTCGCGCAGTGGCGGGCGCACAAGCGCGCCGTCAGGTCGCTCGCCTTCCGCCCCGGGCACCGCCACATCCTGGCCACCGGCAGCGACGACCACACGGCTGGGCTGTGGAACCTGGCCGACAGCGGAGCGGAGAGGCCGACCCGGCTCCACGTCCTCGACGGTCACTCCGACGGCGTGCAGGGTGTCGCCTTCCTGGGCGAGGACACTGTCGTCACAGCGGGTCTCGACAGCGCGGCCAACGTCTGGGACTACACCGACGCCCGTCTGCGGCGCAGGTTCACCCACGGCGCGCCGGTTCTCGGCGTGGCCGCGGGGCCCAAGGGCCTGCTGGCCACGGTCAGCTGGGACGACACGGTGAGGCTCTGGGACCGCGGGCCTGAGGGCCGCCCGCGCGTCCTCGCCGGCCATACCGGTGGCGTCTTCACGGCCGCCTTCAACCGGTCCGGCACCCGGCTCGCCACCGCGGGCCAGGACAACACCGTCCGCGTCTGGGACACCTCCGACGGGCGGCTTCTCCACACCCTCGAGGGGCACCGCCTCACCGTCCGCTCCGTCGCCTTCCTGGGGGAGGACGGGCCGGTCGTGTCCGTCTCCGAGGACGGCACGATCCGCCGGTGGAGCCTCGACGCGCAGCAGGTTCTCCGCCAGGTCTGCCGGGTCGTCGGGGACCTCGGCGAGAGCCGGTGGAGGCAGCAACTCCCTCAGGTTCCCTACGAGCCGGGCTGCACGTGACCCGGGCCGACGGGACGTCACCCGCATGCGCATCGTGGGAGGTCAGCGGGGGTTTCCCGGATGCCCTGACGCAAGAGGAAACCGCCCAACGCTGGATCCCGCTCACCGCCGGTGCCGAGACTCGAGTTGCGCCGAAAGCCGCGGGAGCCCCCGGCCACTACGGCGTGACACCCGTCCTCCGACGCCTTGTCAGTCAGCTTCGGCAGCGTGGGACGAACATTCCAGAAGGAGCGAACATCATGGCCAAGTCCGCCACCAGGCCCGTGTCCGGGAGCACGCGTATCGTCGCGCTCGCCCTCAGCGCTCTGCTCGCCGGCGGCCTCGCCGTGTCCCAGGCCCAGGCCGCACCCGCCAGTGCGACGGCTACGGCGGCAACGGGGGAGAAGTCCGCCGCCCCCGCGTCGTCCCTGGCCCTCACACGCCAGCAGATCGTCTCCAGGGCCGAGCACGCGCTCAAGACGCCCACCAAGTACAGGACGGCGAAGAACGGCCCCATCAAGCTGAGCACACCGAAGGGCAACAACAACTACCTCGGCGGCCACAACCTCAACGTCTACAACAACTACAACGGCCAGGCCTGGTGCGGGCACTTCGCCGCCGCGATGTGGGGCAAGCAGGGCGTCCCTGCGAAGTACGAGGCCTCCCAGCGGTGGCGTACCCACATGGGCAACCGGTTCCACCCCTACCGGGTCAACAGGCTTCCGCAGCCCGGCGACGTCCTGGTGTGGACCAACACCTCCAACAGCGCCTTCGGTCACGTAGGTGTGGTCGTCTCCGTGAAGGGCCGGTCCGTCACCACCGTCGAGGGCAACGCCGGTACGGGCACCGACAGTGTCACCCGCCGGACCTACTCCTGGGACGACAAGCGCGCCACCGGCGGCCCGTACCTGCCCAACAAGAAGTTCGCCGGATTCGCCTCCGCGCGGTAGCCGGCCCAAGGCCACCGGCGCGGGCCGGTCTCCCACGGCCGGCCGTCCGGGCCGCACTGTTCGACCACCACCGGATCTTCAGCCGGGGCCGCTCGTCCGAAGCGCCCCGCCTTCCCGCCCGCGCCGGACGCCGCGGACACCCCGCGGCGTCCGGCGCCCCTTCCACCCAGGAGCAGCAACCATGCAGACGAAGTCCCTCGCCCCGAACCGTGCCTTCCTCTCCGCTCTCGCCGCGGCTGTCGTCCTCAGCGGTCCGCTCGCGGCCACCGCGGACGCCGCTCCCGCCAAGTACCAGACCCACGCCCAGGCGGCGGCCGTGCTGAAGCAGGCCGGCATCAGCTGGTCGTCCAGCGGTGGCTGCTCCAACCGGGAGAACAGCCGCTGCACATCGTTCACGAAGATCAACAAGGCGACGATCGCGGGCCTCGTGTCGTTCAAGAAGGCCAGCAGGTGCGCCGTCCGTGTCACCGGCGGCACCGAGCGCGGCCACGCCTCGGGCACCTACAGCCACTACAACGGATACAAGGCCGACATCGCGCTCAACAGCTGCGTCAACAAGTACGTCACCAGCCGCTTCAAGCAGGCAGGCAAGCGGAGCGACGGCGCCACCCTGTACAAGTCCCCGGCCGGCAACGTCTACGCCCGCGAGGGCAACCACTGGGACATCACCTACTACAACAGCCGCGCCTGAGCGACAAGCCGCGCCGGACGCAACCGGGTCCACCACCTGCGGGCGGTGGACCCGGTCGTCACTTGCTGTGCCGGCCGGCGTTCCGGCATGTTCCGCGATACCGAGTCGGGTGTCAGCTCAGGACGGGGATTCCGTACGGTCCCGCACGATGATCTTGCCGGTGTTCTCGCCGCGCAGCATTCCCAGGAACGCGTCCACGATGCGCTCGAAACCGTCAACCACCGTCTCGTCCAGAGCGAGCCGGCCGCTCTGCAGATGTGGCACCGCGAACTCGTACAAGTCCTCCTGCACACCGCGGTAGTTGCTGACCAGGAAACCTTCCATGCGGATGCTCTTCTCCACCATGTCCGGTAGTCGAAGCGCGGTGGCGGCGCGTCTGGGGTGTTGTACTGGCTGATCGTGCCGACGCGGACGACGCGCCCGAACTCGCGCAGTGCTCCCATCGCCGCGGCCAGCTGCTCGCCGCCGACGTTGTCGACGAACACGTCGATGCCGTCCGGCGCGGCCTTGCCGAGCAGGTCGGCGGCGGGCCCGTCGTGGTAGTCGAAGACGGCGTCATAGCCCACCTCCCGTGTAAGGTGGGCGGCCTTCGCTGCCGAGCCCGCGCTGCCCACGAGCCGTCCGGCGCCGAGCAGTCTGGCGAACCGCCCGGTCGCCGTGCCGACCCCGCCCGCCGCTGCTGACACGAACAGATCCTCGCCCTCCTGGAGCCGGGCGATCCGGGTGAGCCCCACATAGGCGGTCAGGCCGGTGCCGCCGAGGGTGCTCAAGTACGCGGTCAGGGGCACCCCTTCGAAGCGGGGCAGCTGTCGGACCTCATCGGGCCTGACCGCCGCATGCGTGCGCCAGCCCTGCCGGTGGAACACGATCTCGCCCTCAGCCAGACGGGGCGTGCGCGAGGCGATGACCCGCCCGATGGTGCGGCCCTCCAGCGGTGCGTCGAGCGCGAAGCCGCCGGGCACGTCGTCCATCATCTCGCGGTGGTACGGGTCGACGGACCAGTAGAGGTTCTCCACGAGCGCGCTGCCGACTACGGGTTCCGGTAGCGGGGACTCGATGAAGGCGAAGTGCTCGGCGGTGGGAAAACCGTGGGGACGGGCGATCTGGTGCACGGTGAGCGCGGTCTCGTTCATGACCGGACCGTAAGGCGGGAATGCGCCACCTGGGCAGCCGGTTGAGCTCATGCGACAGACCGTTCCATGAGCAGTTCTCATATCTCGAGGTGAGCGCCCCGTGGCCCGCACAACCGACTCCGATCTCACCCCGCCCGAACTGCGCGTCCTGGTCGCGGTCGCGGACACCGGCGGCTTCTCGGCCGCGGCCGAGACACTCGGCCTGACTCAGTCCGCGGTCTCCCACTCGGTGCGCGGCAGCGAGCGCAAGATCGGATCCGTGCTGTTCGACCGCGGCCGCACCGGCGCCCGCCCCACCCCCGCCGGAGACAAGGCCGTGGCGTACGCCCGTCGCATCCTGCGCCTGCTGGCCATCCTGAACACCGAGGCGCGCGGCGCGGCCCGGTCCGACGCGGCGGAGGGGCCGCTGCGGATCGCCGCCTTCCGCAGCGTGTGGGCCTTCCCCACAGCGAGGCGGGATCAGGTCGAGTGCGTGAGCGCGGACCCACCTGGGGAATCAAGCCCAGCAGCTCCGAAGCCACCCTGAGCACCGCATGGGGAGGTATGCAAAGAGCGCGATCACCAGCGGGGGGCGTCTGCGACGGCAGGCGCCGGGCAGGGGCGTGACGGCGGCGTAGGATCCCGGGGTGGCACGCACGTTCGAAGAGATCTTGTGGAGCTGGAGCGGCAGGCCGAGGCGGCGCGCGCCCGGTATGTGGCGTCCCCCGATGGTGAGACGCGCACGGCCTGGCGGGACGTCCAACGCCTTTGTCAGGACCTCTTAATACGGTCGAGGAAGCTGAGCACTCGATGGTTGACCTGCATGGCGGCCTGTTCGTCGTAGGACGGGAGGCTGCTGTCGGTGAACAGGTGCCTGTCGCCGGGGTAGAGGAACAGCTCGGCGTCGACAGCCGCCCTGGCAACCGCGCGGGCGGCGTCCACGTCGCCCTCCCCGGCGAAGAACGGATCTGCGTCCATGCCGTGAATCTGGACCGGGACGTCCTGAGGCCAGGCGCCGCCGAACTCCGAGACCGGGACGCATGCCTCGAGCAACAGGGCGCCCTTTGCACCGGGGCGAGTCTGGGCCAGCTTCTGCGCCGGCAGGACACCGAGCGAAAATCCGACGTAGACGAGCTCCGCAGGCAGCCCCTCGGTGGCGGCGGTTCCACGCTCGATGATCGTGTCGAAGCCGGCGTTCTCGGCGTAGCCCATGCCGTCCTCGAGGCTGTCGAATACCTTCCCCTCGTACAGGTCTGGGGCGTGGACGGTGTGTCCGGCCCGTCGCAGGTGCTCGGCGAACTCGCGAACGCCGGCGGTCAGCCCGTGTCCATGGTGGAAAACCAGCACCTCAGCCATGTTGCTCCCCTCGTGCCGCGGTGCCCAGGCGGCACCGCTGGCACGAGTATGGCCCGCAGCACTGACATCCGCGGGCCCGGCCGGACAGGATCAGGTCGGTGGTCCCGGTTCGGTGAGGCGGATTTCGAGGCCGGCGACTCGCCGGTCTTGGAAGGGCAGGTTCGAGCGGGTGGCCTTCAGCCGCTCGTCGAGGGTCCGGCGTCATCTCCGGGCCGAGCATCAGCCGGGAGCCCGGCGGCGGGTGCCGTCGGGGACGAGCTGGATGCGGTTGACGCAGCCCCGCCGCAGCAGCACGTCCGCCACGGCACCTGGCGGATTACTGTAGCTCCGAGGCCGACTGTGACGGGCCGGGCCTCGGTGCCCCGGACCGCCTGGATCTCAAGGAGGTCTCGGACGCCGGCTGATCCGCAGACGAGGGGATCGCGTTCCTCGACTGCGGCGACGCCCCGGGCACCGTGCTCCGGCCCTCGGCGTTCCTCACCGGGCGGCTCAACGCATGTTCGCGACACTTGGCAGCCTGACCCTCGCCGGGCACATCCCACCCTGACCAAGGGATCTACCCGCAGCGCGGACGAGGCGTCCGCTGGAGGGCAGCTCACGCTCGCCGACTCAGGCGAGGTGCTTGCTGAAGAACTCGACCAGCTTGGCGACGGCAGGAGTCACGTACTGGTCGCGGTCGTACAGATCGACGTGGGTGGCGCCGTCGACGAGGAACAGCTCGGCGTTGCCGGGACTGTCGGCGACGGCCTTCTCCGAGAACCCGCGGGTCACCGCCTCGGTGCCGGCAATCATGAGCAGCGGGCGAGGCGCGATCTTGGCGACGTCGGCGAAGGAATCGAACTGGTCGAGGAGATCCGCGCTGCGCACGACCACGTCTCCCGTGGAGCGCGGGTGCCTGCCGCGGGGTGTCTTGTAGTAGTCGACGAACTCGGCCGTCGGGGCGGGGGTCCCGGCATCGGTCTTCTCCGGCAGCACAGCAAACGTTGCCGCGGGCTCGCCGGCGGCCTCGGCGCTGCGCAGGTTCCCGGAGTTCGCCACCATCTGCTGCCAACCCTCGGGGTCGGCGCCGCGGAAGAAGCTGGGAACGTCGGTCCCGGAGACGCCTGCCACGGCCTTCATGCGGTGGTCCGTCTGGGCGGCGTAGGGCACGTAGGCGCCCGAGCCGCACACGCCCATCACGCCGATGCGCTCCGGATCGATCTCGGGACGCGTGGTGAGGTAGGAGACCGCCGCGCGGAAGTCCTCGGCGCGCTGGAAGGGGTCCTCCAGGCCGCGGGGCATGCCCTCGGACTCGCCCTGGAAGGCGGCGTCGAAGGTCAGGACGGCGAAGCCCTCCTCGACCAGGCGCGTGGCGTACACCGCCGGTGACTGCTCCTTGACCCCGGTCGTCTGGTGGCCGATGACAATGGCGGCGAGCGGGCCGTCGCTGTCCTCGGGAAGGTAGAGGTGGCCGGCGAGCTGCAGGCCGTTGGTCGGGAATCGGACGTCAGTCCTCATTTTCTGCTCCTGGGGGATCACTGCTGGCCCGCGATCTGCGGGCCTGTATCCACTGTCCGGCCGACGGCCGAGGCTCGGGAAGGTCGGGCTGCTTCCTAGGAAGGATCTCTCCCAGGCAGAGTTTTCCCCTCGGTGCCATGCTGGAGGAGTGACTGATTCCGCGCACCTTCGTGAGCTCGGTGAGTTCCTCAAGCATCGCCGTGGTGAGCTCACACCGGCGCAGGTCGGGCTTCCCGAGCGCACGCACACCCAGCGCCGTGTGCGGGGGCTGCGCCGTGAGGAAGTGGCTGAGCTCGCCGCGATCAGTACGGACTACTACGTACGCATCGAGCAGGGCCGACTGGCACCGTCGCCGCCGGTGCTTGAGTCCCTCTCGCGGGAGCTGCGGCTGGACGGCGACCAGCGGACGTACGTGGAAGGCCTGGTCGGCCAGGCCGCGCGGGCCGGACACCGCAAGACGCCGCGTCGGTCCTCTCGCCCCAAAGTGCACCCGCACCTGACCCGGCTGCTCGGCCAGCTCACCAGTACACCCGCCATCGTTTTTGGTCCACGCCTTGACATCCTCGCGTGGAACCCACTGGCAGCGGAGCTGCTGTGCGACTTCGCGGCTGTGCCCGAGTCCGAGCGCAACTACGTCCGCATGGTCTTCACCGACCCGGTGATGCGCGAAATCTACCCGGAGTGGGAAGACGTGGCCCGCACATGCGTCGAAGTCCTGCGGATGGAAGCCGGAACGAAGCCGACCGATCCAGCCCTTACAGCTCTTGTGGGCGAGCTGGCCGTGGCCGATCAGCAATTCCGGGTCTGGTGGGCCGAGCACCGTGTCGCGCACCAGGACTTCGGCAGCAAACGCATTACCCACTCCCTCGCCGGCGAACTCACCCTCGACTGGGACACCTTCCGCTACGCCGGTGCACCAGAACAGCAACTCGTGCTCTGGTCGGCCGAACCCGGCACCTCGGACGCGGAACGACTGGCCGATCTGGCCCACGGCACGGCCCAGAGTCCGCAACCTTCGTGAGCACCACTGCGACTGATCTACGAGGAGCAGTGGATCGTCGCCTGAACAAGGGCGACGGCAAGCCGTGGGGCCTGGGCTGATACAACAACTCCGCGAATTCTTCTACCCTCCCTCGCGGGACCCGTTCATGACGGACCCTCGTCACGCCGCAAATCCCCAGAACTGGCCGTACCAGGAGGAGGGGAACCTCACCCCGGAAGCGTGACAGTTCCGCGAACGGATCCTGTCGGACCGCATGATGCAGCAGACTCATCCCCACGGCCTTCGTGCTGAGCGTGTGTGTTCCTTGGCCGGAGCACATGCTCAGCCTGAGGCCGCCTGTACGTACGGCAGTTACCAGACCGAGTGATCAACCGAGCATTCCATGAGGCGCAGTTCCCCGACCACTGTCCGCCACGGCCTCTGGACCATCACCCCGTCCGGCCCGACGAACCGCACGTCCACATGGCGTGAATGCACCCTGCCCCCTCTGCCGAACCCAGTGGTCCACCGCACGCAAGCAGCCCTTCCGCCTATTGAAGAACGGCTCGGTATGTCTGCGCAGAGCGCAGACATACCGAGCCACACAATGCGGTGAAGCATCCTCTGACCAGCCTCGACACACATCTTGCCTCTGATACCGCCACCACTGACTGCCGATCAGCACGCGTGCCAGGCCAACAGTTGACCTGCCCTCATGCGCACCAAGGCGTCTGCTTGAACCAGTGCTGCGCTCAGGGTG
>NZ_JAGMUE010000187.1:0-622 GCF_019049165.1 Streptomyces sp. AC627_RSS907 | reverse complement strand
ACCAGCTCCTTCGACCCGACGACCGGCAGCACCTGCGCGTGGCCCGCCTCGCGGGCGCCGAGCCGGCGCTCGACCCAGCCGGCAATGGCGTCGCGGAGCGCGACGGTCCCCCACACCGTGGGGTAGCCGGGGCTGTCGGCCGCGTCGGTCAGGGCGCGCTGGATCGCGGCGGGGACCGGGTCCACCGGGGTACCGACCGAGAGGTCCACGATGCCGTCCGGGTGGCTGGTCGCGGTGGCCTTGTACGGCTCGAGCCGGTCCCAGGGGAAGACGGGAAGGCGGTCGGTGACGGGGGACACGGTGCCTCGTTTCCTGTGATGCCTGTGATGCCTGCGGTGTCTGTGATGCCTGTGGTGTCTGCGCGGACGCGGGGGCGCGTGCCGCGTCCGCGGCGCGGGCCGCGCCGGTCACGCGGTTGCCACGCCCGGGCCGTGCGCGGCGGCCCGGAAAACGTCTCGGCCCCGTGCGGCCCGTCGCGCGCGCCACGGGGGCGGGGAGGGCCATACGGGACCGAGACCGCGCTCGTCGCGCGGAGCCTGGCGGGGCCGGACGAGGTCAGTGGTCACTCGTCACGGCCGCGGATCACTCGTCGTGGCTCTGCGGCGGGAGCGCTGCGATGAAG
>NZ_JAGMUE010000186.1:0-586 GCF_019049165.1 Streptomyces sp. AC627_RSS907 | reverse complement strand
GATCGCCGGCGCGATCTGGGCCGAGAAGGCGTGGGGCCGGTACTGGGGCTGGGACCCCAAGGAGGTCTGGACGTTCATCACCTGGGTCGCCTACGCCTGCTACCTGCACGCCCGGGCCACGGCCGGCTGGAAGGGCCGCAAGGCGGCGTACCTGGCGCTCATCGCCTTCGCCTGCTTCCTCTTCAACTACTACGGCGTCAACATGTTCGTCACCGGCAAGCACTCGTACGCGGGCGTCTGACCTCCGACGTCTGACGCACGCCCCCGGCAGCGGCCGGTTCCTGTGACCCAGGTCACGGGAACCGGCCGCTGTCGTATGGACAGTTCCAGGGCGTGGAGACAACACCGCGCACGCTCATACGCCAGGGGGACCCCACCGCCTTCGCAGAACTCTTCGACGCCCACGCCCGCTCCGTCTACAACCACGCCTACCGGCTGACCGGCGACTGGTCGGTGGCCGAGGACGTGGTCTCGCTGACCTTCCTCGAAGCGTGGCGGCTGCGCACCCGGCTGGACGCCGACGGCGGCAGCCCGCGCCCGTGGCTGCTGGGCATCGCGACCAACACCGTACGCAACACGCGCCGGG
>NZ_JAGMUE010000185.1:4142-14970 GCF_019049165.1 Streptomyces sp. AC627_RSS907 | reverse complement strand
TCAACGCCACACCCACCGCCCACAACACCGGCTGCACGACCTCCACCCGCGCCAGCCAGCCATCCCCACCCCGCACAACCTCCTCGACCGAGAACCCGACGAACGGCCGCAACGCCTCGTCACACTCCCGCAACCGCCCCGCGAAAACCGGCGAGTCCAACAACCCGACCGCCATGTTCAACCACTGACCACCCTGCCCCGGATACACGAACACCACGTCCGAGGTGCCGAGCGGCGATCCGGCGACCTGGCCGAGGCCGTCGGCCACCGCCGCGAGGCCTTCGAGGTCCCAGGCGACCGCACGGGCGGGCAGCCCGGCGCGGGTGACCAGCGTGGCGCCGACGTCGGCGAGGGAGGCGCCGGTGGTGCGCAGGTGGTCGAGGACCGTGGTGGCCTGGGCGCGCAGTGCGGCCGGGTCGGCGGCGGCCAGGGGCAGCGGTACGACGTCCGTGGTGCCGGCCGGGGCCGGGTCGGCGGCCGGGGCCTGTTCGAGGACGACGTGGGCGTTGGTGCCACTGAACCCGAAGGAGGAGACGGCGGCCCGGCGGGGGGTGTCGTCGGCGGTCTGCCAGGGGCGGGCGGAGGTGAGCAGCTCCAGGGTGCCGGTGGACCAGTCGATGTGCGGGGAGGGCGCGTCGACGTGCAGGGTCTTCGGCAGGACGCCGTGGCGCATGGCCTGCACCATCTTGATCACGCCGCCGACGCCGGCGGCTGCCTGGGTGTGTCCCAGGTTGGACTTCAGTGAGCCGAGCCGCAGCGGGGCCGACCGGTCGCCGCCGTACGTGGACAGCAGGGCCTGGGCCTCGATGGGGTCGCCGAGGCGGGTGCCGGTGCCGTGGGCCTCGACCGCGTCGATCTGGGCGGGGGTGAGGCGGGCGTCGGCCAGCGCGTCGAGGATGACCCGCCGCTGGGAGGGGCCGTTGGGGGCGGTCAGGCCGTTGGAGGCGCCGTCCTGGTTGACCGCGCTGCCCCGCACCACCGCCAGCACCCGGTGCCCGAGGCGCCGGGCGTCGGAGAGCCTCTCCACCAGCAGCACGCCCACGCCCTCCGACCAGCCGGTGCCGTCGGCGGCGGCGGCGAACGGCTTGCACCGTCCGTCGGCGGCCAGCCCGCCCTGCCGGGCGAACTCGACGAACGTGCTGGGGCTCGCCATCACGGTGACACCGCCGGCCAGGGCCATCGCGCACTCGCCGCGGCGCAGCGACTGCACGGCCAGGTGCAGCGCCACCAGCGACGACGAGCAGGCCGTGTCGATGGTGAGGGCGGGGCCCTCCAGGCCGAAGGTGTAGGCGACGCGACCGGAGATGACGCTGCCGGACGTGCCGGTGGCGAGGTACCCCTCGACGCCGTCGGGCAGCGTCGTCAGCTGGGCGGCGTAGTCGTGGTACATGACCCCGGCGAACACCCCGGTACGGGTGCCCTTGACGCCGAGCGGGTCGAGTCCGGCCCGCTCGAACGCCTCCCAGGCGCACTCCAGCAGCAGCCGCTGCTGCGGGTCCATGGCGAGGGCCTCGCGCGGGGAGATACCGAAGACGGCGGGATCGAACTCGGCGGCGTCGGTGAGGAAGCCGCCCTCCCGGGCGAAGTCGCTCTCGGAGGTGTGTTCGCCGTCCTCCACGGTCCAGCCGCGGTCCTGCGGGAAGCCGGTGATCGCGTCCCGGCCGGCGTCCAGCAGTTCCCAGAGCTGTTCGGGGGTGCGCACGCCGCCGGGGTAGCGGCAGGCCATGCCGACGATCGCGATCGGTTCGGCGGCCTTCTCCTGGACGTCGACGAGGTCGCGACGGGCCTGACGAAGGTCGGCGGTCGCCCGCTTGAGGTAGTCGCGGAGCTTCGCTTCGGTGTCCATGTCTTTCGCCAACTCCAGGTAGGTGAGGGTCAGTTCGCGCCGAGTTCGTTGTCGAGCAGGCTGAACAGCTCGTTGTCGTCGGCTGCCGCGATGTCGGCGTCGGTGTCGGTGTCCGCCGGGGCGTCGGACGGGCCGGCGGGGGTCCGGTCGGTACCGGTCCAGCCGGCGAGCAGTGCCCGCAGCCGGAGCGCGACCGCCGTCCTGGTCGCTTCACTCGGGGTGCTGGTCGCCAGGCTGGCTTCGAGTCCGGCCAGTTCGGCCAGCAGGGTCGTGTCGCGGCCGTCGGTCTCCTCGGGGGCGAGCCGGTCGCGGAGTGCCTCGGCCAGCGCGAGCGGTGTCGGGTGGTCGAAGATCAGCGTCGGGGCGAGCCGCAGCCCCGTGTCGGCGGCGAGGCGGTTGCGGAACTCGACCGCGGTGAGCGAGTCGAAGCCCAGGTCGCCGAAGGCACGGCCGTCGCCGATCCCGGCCGGGTCGCGGTGACCGAGTACCGCGACGGCGTGCGTGCGGACCAGCCCGAGCAGCGTCCGGGTCTGCTCGGTGGCGCTCAGCGCGGCCAGCTGCCGGGCCAGCGCCCGGTCCCGGCCGCCGGGGGCGGTCTGGGGGTGGGCCGCCGCTCCGGCCGGTGCCGGGACCCGTCGGGTCGGTGCCGGTACCAGGCCGGTGAGCATGTCCGGGAGCCCGCCGGCGAGGGCCGCCGGACGGAGCGCGGCCAGGTCGAGGCCGACCGGCGCGAGCAGGGCAGTGTCGGTGCGCAGGGCCGTGTCGAAGAGGGTGAGCGCGGCTTCGGTGGGCAGCGGCACGATGCCGCCGCGGCGCAGCCGGTCACGGTCGTTGTCGGTCAGGGAGGCACCGAGTCCGGTCTCCCACAGCCCCCACGCCAGCGAGGTCGCCGGGACCCCTTCGGCCCGCAGCCGGGCGGCGTAGGCGTCCAGGAACGTGTTGGCGGCGGCGTAGTTGCCCTGTCCGGCGTTGCCGAGCAGCCCGGCGACGGACGAGAACAGCACGAACGCGCCGAGGGGCCGGTCGGCGGTGGCCGCGCGCAGGTTCATCGCGGCGTCCACCTTGGCGGTGAGGACGGCCGCGAGCCGGTCCGGCGTCAGCCGTGTGAGCATCGCGTCGTCCGTGCCGCCGGCGGCGTGCAGCACCGCGCCGACGTCGACCGGACCGAGCAACCGCCGTACGGCGTCCGGGTCGGCGAGGTCGCATGCTTCGAGCCGTACCCGGGCGCCGGCGTGGGTGAGTTCGTCGACCAGGGCCGCCGCGCCGGGGGCGTCGGGGCCGCGCCGGCTGACCAGCAGCAGGTCCTTCACCCGGTGTGTGACGACCAGGTGGCGGGCGAGTGCGGTACCGAGCGCTCCGGTGGCGCCGGTGAGGACGACGGTCCTGTCGCTGTTGTCGCCGAGGGTGGGTGCGGACGGCGCGTCCGGTGTCGGGGCCGGGGCGAGGCGTGGGACGAGGACGGTGCCGCCCCGGAGTGCGGCCTGGGCGAGTCCGGCTTCGAGGATGCCCGCGAGGAGGGGGTCCGTTCGGGTCTCCGCGTCGGTGTCGACGAGGGTGATCCGGCCGGGGTTCTCGGTCTGGGCGGCCCGGACCAGGCCCCACAGCGGGGCGTAGGTGAGTCCGGGGACGTGGTCGGCCGGGCTCGTGGCGACCGCTCCGGAGGTCAGCACCACGAGGTGGCTGGTGGCCCAGGCCGGGTCGGTGACCCAGGTCTGGAGGGTGGTGAGCGCGACCGTGAGCGCCTGCCGGACCGATTCAGGCCCGGTCTCCGGTGGGACGGTGGCGTCGAGCAGGACGACCTGGGGCGTGCTGGGGAGGGTGGGCAGGGGGTCGCCGAACGGCAGGCGATGCCACCCGGCCGTGTCGCCCGTCCCCGTGTGGACGAGGGTGGAGGCGGGTCGCCAGTCCACCGTGTGGAGACCGGCCGGTTCGCCGGTCCGGTCCGGGGTTTCGTGCGGTACGGGCCGCAGCGAGACCCGTTCGATCGCGGCCACGGGCAGTCCGGTGCCGTCCGCGATCGTCAGGCGCACACCACCGGGGCCGTTCGGGGTGAGCCGGACGAGCAGCGAGGTCGCCCCGCCGGCCGTCAGCCGGACACCGGAGAACGCGAACGGCAGGTGGACGTCGGCCTCGTCGCCGAGCAGTCCGGCGGCGGCGACCGCGTGCAGCGTGCTGTCCAACAGGGCCGGGTGGAGGGTGAAGTCGCCGACCGGTTCGGTCAACTCGATGTCGGCGAACGCCTCGTTCGCGGTCCGCCGGACCCGTCGCAGCCCCTGGAAGCCCGGCCCGTATCCCAGGCCCGCGGCTTCCATCGCCGTGTAGACCCCGGAGAGGTCGAGTTCCTCGGCGTCGGCCGGCACGGTGACGGCGTCCGGCTCCTCGCCGGTCGCCTCGGACAGCAGCCCGGTGGCGTGCTCGGTCCAGGGCTCCTCGGCTCCGGTACGGGCGTGAACGTTCAGCGCCCGGTTGTCCTCGTCGTCCGGCGGGTCCACCGTGACGCGTATCTGTACGGTCCCCCGGTCGGGCAGGACGAGCGGGGCCCGCAGCAGCAGTTCGTCCAGCACCGGTGTACCCACCTGGGCACCGGCGACCAGGGCCATCTCGACCAGCGCGGCGCCCGGGACGACCGTACGGCCGTGGACGGTGTGGTCGACCAGCCAGGGGTGACTCGACGCGGACACCGACCCGGTGAACAGCACCACGCCCGAACCGGGCACCTCGACGGCCGCACCGAGGATCGGGTGGCCGGTGCCGGTGAGGCCGAGGCCGGTGACGTCACCGGCGGTGCCGGTGCGCGGGCGGGGCCAGAACCTGCGGTGCTGGAACGGATAGGTCGGCAGGTCCACGGCGGCCCGGCCGACCAGCGCGGCCCAGTCGACGGACTGGCCGTCCACGAACAGTTCGGCGAGCGCCCTGAGCAGGGTCTCCGTCTCGGGTCGGTCCTTGCGGAGGGCGGTCACCGCGGTCAGCTCGGGGCGGAGACCGGCGACGAGCCCGGTGAGTATCCCGTCCGGGCCGAGTTCCAGGACCCGGCCCGCGTCCAGGACGGCGACCGCGTCGGCGAACCGGACCGGCTCACGCACCTGCCGCACCCAGTACTCCGGATCCGACCACTGACCAGCAGTGACCAGAGCACCCGTCACCGTGGAGACAGCGGGGAGCACCGGCTCCGCGAACGCAAGCGTCTCCACCACCGCACGGAAGTCGTCCAGCATCGGCTCCATCAGACGAGAGTGGAACGCATGGCTGGTCCGCAGCCGCGTCGTCCTCCACCCCCACCCGGCCACCTCACCGACCGCCCCCTCCACACCGGACACCACCACGGCCTCCGGCCCGTTCACGGCCGCGATGTCAAGGTCCGGGAACGCCTCCCGCACCTCCGCCTCCGACGCCCCCACCGCCCACATCGCCCCACCAGACGCAAGCCCCTGCATCAACCGGCCCCGCGCAGCCACCAACGACGCCGCATCCGCCAAGGTGAACACCCCGGCCGCATACGCGGCCGCGACCTCCCCCACCGAATGACCCGCCACCACATCCGGCTCCAGCCCCCACGAACGCACCAGAGCCAACAACGCCACCTCGAGCGCGAAGACCGCCGGCTGCGCCCAGCCCGTCTGCTCCAACCGCGCCGCATCGAGACCACCCAGCGACAGACCCAAAGCCTCGCACGCCTCGTCATAAGCCGCCGCGAACACCGGGAAGCACCCGTACAACTCCCGGCCCATACCGACCCGCTGCGCACCCTGACCGGTGAACACCATCGCCAGCCGTCCTTCGGTGGCGGTTCCGGTGACGGCCCGCTCGGTGAACGCGCTCAGCGTCTCCCGCAGTGCCGCGTCGTCTTCGACGAGCAGTACCGCGCGCTGTGGCAGTGCGGTCCGGCCGGCCAGTCCCGCCGCGATGCGGGCCAGCGGCAGGTCACGCCGGTCCGAGAGCCGATCGGCCAGGGCGTGGAGCGCGTCGTGGTCCGCCGCCGCCAGTACGACCGGGGTCACCGGGAGCGCGGGCGGTTCAGACGTGGCCACCGGCTCCGGGGCGTCCTGCGCCGGGGCTTCGAGGATGACGTGGGCGTTCGTCCCGCTGATACCGAAGGACGACACCGCCGCACGCCGCGGCCGGCCCTCGACATCCCAGGGCCGTTCCTCGGTCAGCAGCTCCACCGCACCCGAGGCCCAGTCCACCTGCGAGGAGGGCTCGTCGACATGCAGGGTACGGGGCAGCACCCCGTGCCGCATCGCCTGCACCATCTTGATGATCCCGGCCACGCCCGCAGCCGCCTGCGTGTGTCCCAGGTTGGACTTCACCGAGCCCAGCCACAACGGCTCACCGGCCGCACGGTCCTGCCCGTACGTCGCCAGCAACGCCTGCGCCTCGATCGGATCACCCAACGCCGTACCCGTACCGTGCGCCTCCACCACATCCACGTCGGCGGCGGAGACGTGTGCGTTGGCCAGCGCCTGTCGGATCACTCGCTGTTGGGAGGGACCGTTCGGCGCGGTCAGCCCGTTGGAGGCGCCGTCCTGGTTGACCGCGCTGCCGCGGACGACGGCGAGCACCGGGTGCCCGTGCCGTCGGGCGTCGGAGAGCCGCTCGACCAGGAGCATGCCCACGCCCTCGCCCCAGCCGGTGCCGTCCGCGCCCTCCGCGAACGACTTGCAGCGGCCGTCGGCCGCCAGACCCCGCTGCCGCGAGAACCCGACGAACGTCCCGGGCGTGGACATCACGGTGACGCCACCGGCCAGCGCCGCGTCGCACTCGCCACTGCGCAGCGCCTGCACCGCCAGATGCAACGCCACCAGCGACGAAGAGCAGGCGGTATCCACGGTGACGGCCGGCCCCTCCAGGCCGAACGTGTACGACACACGACCGGAGGCGACACTGCCGCTGGTTCCGAGGAAGCCCTCGGTGTTGTCCGCGGACTGGTCGAGTACCAGGCCGTAGTCGTTGTACATGACGCCGACGAACACCCCGGTCCGCGTCCCCGCGACCGTGCCGGGGTCGATGCCGGCCCGCTCGAACGCCTCCCACGAGGTTTCGAGCAGCAGGCGGTGCTGCGGGTCCATGGCCAGCGCCTCGCGCGGCGAGATCCCGAACAGCCCCGGGTCGAAGTCCGCCGCACCCGCGAGGAAGCCACCCTGGCGGGTGTAGGAGGTGCCGGGGTGGTCGGGGTCCGGGTGGTAGAGCGCCTCGACGTCCCAACCCCGGTCCTCCGGGAAGGGCACGATGCCGTCACGGCCGTTGGCGACCAGGTCCCACAGCTCGTCCGGGCTGCTCACCCCGCCCGGGTAACGGCAGGCCATACCGACGATCGCGATGGGTTCGTCCGGCTCGGCCGTGGTGCTGACGGCCACTGCGGCGGTGCTCCGGCCCGTGACCTCTCCCGCGACGAACGCGGCCAGGGCGGCCACCGTCGGATAGTCGAAGACCAGCGTGGAGGGCAGTCTCAGCCCCGTCGCGGAGGTCAGGCGGTTGCGCAGCTCCACCGCGGTCAGGGAGTCGAAGCCCAGCTCCGTGAAGGCGCGGTTGGCGGCCACCTGGTCTGCCGAGGCGTAACCGAGCACCTCGGCGACCTGGGCCCGGACCAGGCCGAGTACGGCGTGGTCGCGTTCGGCCGGGGGCAGTGCCGCCAGCCGCCGCCCGAGTCCGTCGGCGGCCGGGGTGACGGTACGGGCGGGCACGAGGCTTTGGAACAGGGGCGGGATCGTGGTCGCGTTGCGTAGTGCGGTGGTGTCGAGGGCCAGGGGGGCGACCACAGGAGCCGCTGTGCCGAGTGCGGCGTCGAAGGCGGCGAGGCCCTGTTCGGCGGTGAGGGGCAGGATGCCGCCCCGCCGCATACGGTCCCGGCCGGTGCCGGTGAGAGCCTCGCCCATGCCCGCATCCCACAGACCCCACGCGAGTGACGTCGCCGGAACACCCCCAAAACGCAGACGGGTGGCATAAGCGTCCAGATACGCGTTCGCCGCCGCATAGTTGGCCTGACCCGCGTTGCCGAACAGACCCGCAGCCGACGAATACAACACGAACGCCGACAGAGTCTGCCCCCGCGTCGCCGCGAGCAGATTGCGGGCCGCGTCCACCTTCACACGCAAGACAGCGTCCAGCCGCTCCGGGGTCAGACCGCTCAGCAGACCGTCGTCCAGGACACCCGCCGCATGCACGACCGCCGTGACCGTCTCCCCCCGCAACGCGTCGGCCACGGCATCCGCGTCCGCCACGTCACACGCCACCACACGCACTGACGCACCCTCGACCTCCACCGACCCACCGGAGCGGGACAGCAGCACCAGACGCCGCACCCCATGCACGTCCACGAGGTGGCGGACGATGAGACGGCCCAGGGTGCCGGTGGCACCGGTGACCACGACCGCGCCCTCACCGAACACGACCGGCTGCAAGGCCTTGAGCCGCGTCAGACGGGGAACGGTGAGCACACCCTCACGCACCACTGCCTCGGGTACGGGGTAGAAGGCGTCGGCGGACGCGTCCAGCAGGTGGACACGGTCCGGGTGTTCCGACTGGGCCGAACGGACCAGACCCCACAACGCGGCACCGTCCGGATCGGTCACCTCGTCACCGACCGCACCGTAAGTGCGCACCACCATCCGGGACCCGGCCCACGCGGGATCCTCGAGCCAGCCCTGCAACAACGCCAGCAGAGCACCGGCCCGGTCCCGGGCCGGGCCGGACGCCGTCGCGTCGACCGAGACCACGGGCGCCGGTGCCGGGAGCGCGTCACCCAGCCTGACCACCACCGGAGCCTCCGCGGCCGGGGAGACCTCCTGCGGCACCCACTCCACACCGAACAGGTATCGATCCGCCGTGTTCGCCACCTGGCCGGCGGCCACAGGGCGGAAGGTGAGGTTCTCGACTTCCGCCACCGGGAGGCCCGAGGCGTCGGCCAGTGTGAGCCGTACGGTGCCCGTGCTCGTACCGGCCGTCAGTCGTACACGCAGGGTCGAGCCCGCCGGCCGATCCCGGCGGACGCCGGAGAGGGTGAAGGGCAGCTGGGCGCCTTCGGCCGCGAGCAACCCGCCGACGCCGAGGGCGTGCAGGGCCGCGTCGAACAGGGCCGGATGTACACCGAATCCGTCGGTCGGCTGGTCGACGGCCACCTCGGCGAAGACCGTCTCGCCGCGACGCCAGACCCGCCGCAGCCCTCGGAACGCCGGCCCGTAGTCCAGGCCCGCGTCCGCGAACGCGTCGTAGAGGCCGTCCAGGTCGAGCGCCTCCGCCCCGACCGGTGGCCATACGACCAGTTCCGTGCCGTCGTCGGCGGACTCGGTGGGGGAGGTGAGCAGGCCGGTGGCGTTGGTGGCCCATGCGGTGGGGTCGTCGTCGGGCCGGGAGTGGATGGTGAGTGCTCGTCGTCCGGCGTCGTCGGGTGCGGCGACCAGCACGCGCAACCGGACGGGTACTCCGTCGGGCAGGCGCAACGGGTCCCGCAGCACCAGTTCGTCCAGCGCCGGCGTCCCGGCGCCGGCACCGGCGGCCAGGGCCAGTTCGACCAGCGCGGTGCCCGGGACGACCGGTGTGTCGTGGACGCGGTGGTCGGCGAGCCAGGGCTGGCCTTCCGTCGTGAGTACGCCGGTGAACAACAGCGCGTCGGAGTCGGGGAGTTCGGCGGATGCCGTGAGCAATGGATGATCGAGGGCGTCGAGGCCGGCGGTGGTCACGTCACCGGACGGTGGTGTCGGGTTCAGCCAGTACCGCTGGTGCTGGAACGGGTAGGTGGGCAGTTCGGCGCGGGCGCCGTCACCGAGCACCGCGCGCCACTCGACGGGTTGCCCGTGGACGAACAGCCGGGCGACGGCGCTGAGCAACGTCGTGGACTCGTCCCGGTCGCGGCGCAGCGCGGCTACGGCGATCTTGTCCGGAGCGATATCGCCGACCAGCGCGGTGAGTATCCCGTCCGGGCCGAGTTCCAGGACCCGGCCCGCGTCCAGGGCGGCAACCGCGTCGGCGAACCGGACCGGCTCACGCACCTGCCGCACCCAGTACTCCGGATCCGACCACTGACCAGCAGTGACCAGAGCACCCGTCACCGTGGAGACAGCGGGGAGCACCGGCTCCGCGAACGCAAGCGTCTCCACCACCGCACGGAAGTCGTCCAGCATCGGCTCCATCAGACGGGAGTGGAACGCATGGCTGGTCCGCAGCCGCGTCGTCTTCCACCCCCGCCCGGCCACCTCACCGACCGCCCCCTCCACACCGGACACCACCACGGCCTCAGGCCCGTTCACGGCCGCGATGTCAAGGTCCGGGAACGCCTCCCGCACCTCCGCCTCCGACGCCCCCACCGCCCACATCGCCCCACCAGACGCAAGCCCCTGCATCAACCGGCCCCGCGCAGCCACCAACGACGCCGCATCCGCCAGAGTGAGCACCCCGGCCGCATACGCGGCCGCGACCTCCCCCACCGAATGCCCCACCACCACATCCGGCTCCAGCCCCCACGAACGCACCAGAGCCAACAACGCCACCTCAAGCGCGAAGACCGCCGGCTGCGCCCAGCCCGTCTGCTCCAACCGCGCCGCATCGAGACCACCCAGCGAAAGACCCAAAGCCTCGCACGCCTCGTCATAAGCCGCCGCGAACACCGGAAACGCCTCATACAACTCCCGGCCCATACCGACCCGCTGCGCACCCTGACCGGTGAACACCATCGCCAGTCCACCGGCGCCGGCCACTCCGGCCGTCTCGTGCGTCCCGGCGGTCACCGCCGTCAGCCCGGCGTCCAGTTCCGTGCGGTCGGTCGCGAGGAGGACCGCCCGGTGGCGCAGACGCGCGCGGGTCGCGAGGGTCCGGCCGATCTGGTCCAGGGGTGCGTCGGCCGGAAGTCCCCGCCGAACCCGCTCTGCGGCTTCTCGCAGACCGGCCGCGTCGGCGGCGGTGAGCACCACGGGGACGACCGGCAGCCCGGCGACGGGGGCCGGCGCGGGCTGCTGGGCCGGGGCTTCGAGGATGACGTGGGCGTTCGTC
>NZ_JAGMUE010000185.1:0-3948 GCF_019049165.1 Streptomyces sp. AC627_RSS907 | reverse complement strand
ACCCAGCCACAACGGCTCACCGCCCGCACGGTCCTGCCCGTACGTCGCCAGCAACGCCTGCGCCTCGATCGGATCACCCAACGCCGTACCCGTACCGTGCGCCTCCACCACATCCACATCACGCGGTGCCAGACCAGCAGCCTCCAGCGCAGCCCGGATCACCCGCTGCTGCGAAGGACCATTCGGAGCCGTCAACCCGTTCGACGCACCGTCCTGGTTGACCGCACTGCCCCGCACCACCGCCAGCACCCGATGCCCCAGACGCTCGGCATCCGACAGCCGCTCCACCAGCAGCATGCCCACGCCCTCGCCCCAGCCGGTGCCGTCCGCACCCTCCGCGAACGACTTGCACCGCCCATCGGCCGCCAGACCCCGCTGCCGCGAGAACCCGACAAACGTGTTCGGCGTGGACATCACCGTCACACCACCGGCCAGCGCCGCGTCACACTCACCGTTGCGCAGCGCCTGCACCGCCAGATGCAACGCCACCAACGACGACGAACACGCCGTATCCACCGTCACCGCCGGCCCCTCAAGACCGAACGTGTACGACACACGACCGGAGGCGACGCTGCCGGAGCTGCCCGTGCTGAGGAAGCCTTCGACGCCGGGCGGCACTTCGGCTGTCTGTGAGCCGTAGTCGTGGTACATGACGCCGGCGAACACACCGGTCCGCGAGCCGCGCAGTCCCGACGGGTCGATCCCGGCCCGCTCGAACGCCTCCCACGACGTCTCCAGCAGCAGCCTCTGCTGCGGGTCCATCGCGAGGGCCTCGCGCGGCGAGATGCCGAACAGCCCCGGGTCGAAGTCCGCGGCACCCGCGAGGAAGCCACCCTGGCGGGTGTAGGAGGTGCCGGGGTGGTCGGGGTCCGGGTGGTAGAGCGCCTCGACGTCCCAACCCCGGTCCTCGGGGAAGAAGCCGATGCCGTCCCGGCCGTTCGCCACCAGGTCCCACAGGTCGTCCGGGCTGCTCACCCCACCGGGGTAACGGCAGGCCATGCCGACGATCGCGATCGGCTCGTCGGCCACCCGCTGACGGTGGAGGACGACGGCCGACCCGTGTGCGCTGGAGAGTCGCGCACCGAGGAAGGAGGCCAGCAGAGTGGTGTTCGGGTAGTCGAAGACCAGCGTGGACGGCAGCCGTAGTCCGGTGACTGTGGCCAGGCGGTTGCGCAGCTCGACGGCGGTGAGCGAGTCGAAGCCCAACTCGTTGAAGGCTCGCTCGGGATCGAGCTGGGCGGGTGATGCGTACCCGAGCACGGCGGCGACCTGGCCGCTGACCAGGGCCAGCAGCGTCCGACCCCGTTCGTGCTCGGGGAGCGTGGCGAGCCGCTGGGCCAGCGAGCTTCCCGGGGTGGCCTTGGCACGGCCGGGCACCAGACCGGCCAGCAGCGGCGGTACGTAGTCGACGGTGCGGAGTGCGGCGGTGTCCACGCCCAGCGCCGCGACGACGGGCCGTCCGCTGCCGAGTGCGGCGTCGAAGGCGGCCAGGCCCTGTTCCACGGTCAACGGCAGGATGCCACCGCGCCGCATACGATCCCGGTCGGTGTCGGTGAGGGCCTCGCCCATACCGGCGTCCCACAGGCCCCACGCGAGTGACGTCGCCGGAACACCCTCAAAACGCAGACGGGTGGCATAGGCATCCAGGAACGCGTTCGCCGCCGCGTAGTTCGCCTGCCCCGCATTGCCGAACAGACCCGCAGCCGACGAATACAACACGAACGCCGCAAGATCCTGACCCTCGGTCGCCGCGAGAAGGTTACGGGCCGCGTCCACCTTCGCACCGAAGACCGCATCCAACCGCTCCGCAGACAGATCGGTCAGCAGACCGTCATCCAGGACACCCGCCGCATGCACCACCCCCGTGACCCTCTCACCCCGCAGAGCCACCGCCACAGCATCCGCATCAGCCACATCACACGCGACCGCACGCACCTGCGCACCCTCGACCTCCACCACCCCACCCGAACGGGACAGCAGCACCAGACGACGCACCCCATGCGCCTCCACCAGATGACGGGTGACCAGACGACCCAACGTCCCCGACGCCCCGGAGACCACCACCGCCCCACCACCGAACCCAGGCACCCCCGCAGACCTCACCCGGACCAGACGCGGAACCCTCACCACCCCGTCCCGCAACACCGCCTGCGGCACCGGACACCACACATCCTCCGACGCGTCCAGCAGATGAATACGATCCGGATGCTCCGACTGCGCCGACCGCACCAGACCCCACAACGCCGCACCGTCCGGATCCGTGACCACCTCACCCACCGCACCGAACGTCCGCACCACCAACCGCGAACCAGCCCACGCGGGATCAGCCAGCCACCCCTGAAGCAACCCCAGCAGAGCCACCGACCGATCCCGAGCCGAACCCGGAACCGACGCATCCACCAACACCACAGACACCGGAGCCGGAAGAGCATCACCCAGCCGCACCACCACCGGAGCCTCGACCGCCGCAGCCACCCCCTCCTCCGGCACCCACTCCACACCGAACAACAACCGGTCCGCCGCACCACGCGACACCTGCCCCGCCGAAACCGGCCGCAGTGTCAGTGCGTCGACCCGGGCCACCGGCAAACCCGCCTCGTCGGCGAGCAACACGCGCACGGAGTCGGCGGAGGGCCCTGCCGAGAGCCGCACTCGCAGGGTGTCGGTGGGCGCGCCGAGCAGGCGTACGCCCGAGAAGGCGAAAGGCAGCTGAGCACCGTCGGCGGCCGACAGCAGGTCACCTGTTCCGATGGCGTGCAGGGCCGCGTCGAACAACGCCGGGTGTACGCCGAAACCGTCGGTCGGCTGGTCGACCGCGACCTCCGCGAACACCGCCGTACCGTCCCGCCAGACCCGTCGCAGCCCACGGAAGACCGGGCCGTAGGCCAGCCCCGCGTCCGCGAACGCCTCGTACAGTCCGTCGATGCCGAGTTCCTTGACACCGGCCGGCGGCCAGACGACAAGGTCGGTGTCCTCGGCGGTGGTGGTGTCGTCCGGGGAGAGAACACCGGTCGCGTGCAACGTCCAGGGTGCTTCGTCGTCGGGCCGGGCGTGGATGGCAACCTGGTGCCGTCCGTCTCCGTCCGGAGCGCTGATCGTGGTGCGGATCTGCGTGCCGTCGCTCACCGACAGGGCCAGTGGTGCCTGGAGCAGCAGTTCGTCGAGGACCGGCGCCCCGATGCGGGCTCCGCCGGCGAGTGCCATCTCGACCAAGGCAGTGCCGGGGACGACCGTGATGCCGTGGACCGTGTGGTCGGCCAGCCACGGGTGGGTACTGACCGACAGCCGGCCTGTGAGAACCGTCTCCGGCGTGTCTGGGAGTGAGATCGTCGCACCGAGCAGCGGATGGCCGGTCTCGGTCAACCCGAGCCCTGCGGCGTCCGCGGTGGGAAGGGGGCGACGGCGTGGCCAGAAGCGCTGGTGGTCGAAGGCGTAGCTCGGCAGGTCGAGGTGTCTGCCACCGCCCAGTACGGCCGGCCAGTCGACCGTGAGGCCGGTGGAGTGCAGCTCACCGATCGCGGTGAGCAGGGTGGTGACCTCGTGCCGGTCGCGGCGCAGCGCGGCAACGGCGACCGTGTCCGGGCTCGTCTCACCGATCAGCGTGGTGAGGACACTGTCCGGGCCCAGCTCGAGTACGACGTCGGTGGCCAGGTTCTGAGCCGCGTCGGCGAACCGGACCGGCTCACGCACCTGCCGCACCCAGTACTCCGGATCCGACCACTGACCGGCAGTGACCAGGGCACCCGTCACCGTCGACACCGCCGCCACCGTCGGCTCACTGAAACGCAGCCCACGCACGACCCGAGCGAACTCCTCGAGCATCGGCTCCATCAACCGCGAATGAAACGCATGACTCGTCCGCAACCGCGACGTCTTCCAACCCCGCCCGGCCACCCGCCCGACATCCGCCGCCAGACCCGACACCACCACCGACGACGGCCCATTCAC
>NZ_JAGMUE010000184.1:0-633 GCF_019049165.1 Streptomyces sp. AC627_RSS907 | reverse complement strand
CTCGGTCTGCGCCGGCTACCAGATTCTCGGCCACGAGTTCATCAACGACCTCGGGCAGCGCGAGCCCGGGCTCGGGCTCCTCGACGTGGTCAGCACCCGTGGCGAGGGCGAGCGGTGCGTGGGCGACGTGCTCGGCGACATCGACGAGCGGCTCGGCCTGCCGCCGCTGACGGGCTTCGAGAACCACCAGGGCGTCACGCACCTGGGCCCCACCGCCCGCCCCTTCGCCCGGGTCCGGCTCGGCAAGGGCAACGGCACCGGCGACGGCACCGAGGGCGCGTGGAACGACACCGTGTTCGGCACGTACATGCACGGCCCGGTGCTCGCCCGTAACCCGCAGATCGCCGACCTGCTGCTGAAGTTGGCGCTCGACGTGAACGCGCTGCCGCCGGTGGACGACCGCTGGTACGAGGCGCTGCGCAACGAGCGGATGGCGGCGGCGACGCAGACCGCATGACGGACACTCGCCCCATGGGAGTGCTACGCGCTTGTAGGCTGACCGCGATCCAACCGGACGACGGGGTCCGGTCGTCCGGTTGAGTTGCAGAGGTATCACAAACCATGCGTATTGGTGTGCTCACTTCCGGCGGTGACTGCCCCGGTCTGAACGCCGTAATCCGGTCGGTCGTGCAC